>CAZKJA010000529.1:0-2228 GCA_964552925.1 uncultured Treponemataceae bacterium | reverse complement strand
ATCTGGCTGTTGGTCAGGAAGGTGGCGTTTCCGCCCTCATCCCAACAGGCGGTCTCGAACGCGCAACGGGTACGGGTGGATGCCTTGTCGAAGATCAATACTATATTCCGACGGTCGAGGAGATCGCCTCTGATGCCCGCGCGCTTTTTGGCCTTGAGGTCGCGCGACAGGTCGAGCATATATCGAATTTCTTCTGGGCTGAAATCCTTGAGCGTCAGGAAACTTCTTCCTTTTAGATTGACTGGCATGGCAATTCTCCTTGTGCACCAACTATGGCAGACGCGGTAAAGGGTGGTCAAGGGTAGCTTTGCTTGGCTTCGCCCATGTGGAATGTAGTATAGTTGCAAGATGAAATTTAGAACCGACAAACATCGACCATACACTTTGCAGATACTCTTGCTGTTGCCGATAACCATTATGGTGCCGGTTGCGCTGGAATTTTTTACCGAGATGAACGCAACCACTGTTGCCGCCGCATTGAACCGTGGCCTGCACGCGTTGTTTTCACTTGAACCAGGCTTGTACTTCTGGGGTAGCGTGGTGCTGGCCAACATATTCATGTACACGTTCATAAAACCGATATACTCGTGCTGGAGCGGGATCGCATCGTGCGGAAGATTATCCAGGGACGATGCCGAAAAAGGCATGCGAAGGCTGGACCACCTGGGGCCTATCATCATTTTTGTCAGTGTTTTGGTTTCTGTCTTCACAACGCTTCTGCCACGAGCCAGCACCGCGCAACAATCAGAATTTTTCATGGTACCGCTTGTGTACATGATCGCGGAATCGGCTATTACAGGATTTATGATGGGTGCCATCCTGTGGGTAAGCATAGAAAATGCGCTGTTCACCGCTCGTCAGAATCTAATGATGTCTTTCCCCGATCTGATACCGAAGAAGTCATCGATGTATGGCAAGGTTGCAGTGCTGATATCCGCGATGGTGCTCTTCATGATGTTCCAGGCTTTTGCGATTTCCGGTAATTTTTTCAGCAAGGGCATGGATGTTACGGATGTAATATCCGCTGTCAAATCAGGCCAACCAGGTCCGCTCGCTAGTGGAGGATTTCTGGCGCACGCCAAGGAATTGAAAGCGACGTTGCAGGTTTTCTATATCCGTACGGCCGCGTTCATGTTTTTTGTTTTCCAGTTGCTCTGGGCCATCAGGGTGATGATAACCCGCCCTCTGGTCATCATCCATGACCGGCTTAAAAAACTCAACATTGGGGTGGAGCAGGAAAATCTGGAAATCCAGGTGATCAACAACGACGAGTATGCGGCTGTTTACAGGGAGATCAATCACCTTATCAAGCGACAGCAAAGCGAGTTGGCGGTTTCCAAGGATCAGCTCCAAAGGATTACAGAAGGAGCCGCCGACCCTATCATTGTCTACGACGCTATGGGTCTGATACTCAGGTACAATCCAGCGGCGGAGCTGTATTTTGGACGGGAATCACAGGGAGTTCATGGCAAGCGTATCGCGGATGTTTTGCATGTGAATGGTCCGGTTGATCCATTCCTGGCTGCTGTCCATGGGCACGATGACCTCGTACGTGTCAAAGCGGCCGACAAGGAGGGAAGGCTCCTTGACTTCGAGGCTCACGTGAGCAAAGCCGATTACGGAGACCGTGTTGAGCACACGGTGGTGCTTCGCGACATAAGCGCTCAGCTTGAACTGGAAGCGGGCCTACACAAAGCCAGAATGGAAGCGGAAACCGCCAATCATATGAAGAGCGAATTCCTGGCTACCATGAGCCACGAACTGCGTACCCCCCTCAACGCCGTACTGGGCTTTTCACAGCTCCTGTCAAGCGACAAGAATTTGACAACTGCCCAGCTTGAAAAGATCAATACCATCAATCGCAGCGGTGAACACCTCCTGAACCTAATCAACGACATTCTTGATATTTCCAAGATAGAAGCAGGCAAGATGGAGCTGCATGAAACCGTTTTTGACCTCGTCCAGTTTGTACAGGACATTCAGGACATGTTCGAACTCAAGTGCCGCAAGAAGGGGCTCAACCTGTACATTGAACCGACGGGTGACCTGCCGAGGTACGTTGAGGGCGATCTAGGCAAGCTGCGGCAGGTTGTCATCAACCTTGTTGGCAACGCGGTCAAATTCACCGCCGAAGGGGGGATAGGCCTGACTGTAGGCCAGGATGGAGAGCTATTCAGGTTTTCTGTAACCGATTCCGGCAGGGGTATACCCGCGGGGGAGATACAGCG
>CAZKJA010000528.1:0-2263 GCA_964552925.1 uncultured Treponemataceae bacterium | reverse complement strand
TACTATCCCAAGTATGGTATTAATCGATCCGACTACCACCGATGGTAGCTTTTAAACGTAGCAACAAGGTTCGAGGAACTAGCAAAAGCTTGCAGTCTGCTCGTATCCAGCTATTCAATTACAATAGCGGGATGACTAAACAACGGCTAAATATTTGCTTGACAGTTCATCATGAAGTGCTAAACTACGTTCCATCATCCCGCATGTCTTTCAAAGGAGGCTCCAAATCATGAAGAAGACCATCACCTTCGCGCTCGCCTTGCTGCTCATCGTATGCATCGCGGCGCCGCTCTTCGGCCAGACCTACGATGCGGCCAAATTCAAGTCTTCCAAGCCGCAGTCGCAGTGGAAGATCGCCCTCGTACCCAAAGACGCGACCAACGCGTGGTTCGTCCGCATGGAGCAAGGCGTCAAGCGCTATGCCAAGGACACGGGCATCAACGTATTCCAGAAGGGCCCGCCCAAGACCGATGCCGCCATGCAGGCCCAAGTCATCGAAGACCTCATCGCCCAGGGCGTGGACGCGATTTGCGTCGTCCCGGTCGATATCGCCGCTCTCGAGCCGGTACTGGGATTGGCCTTGTCCAAGGGTATCGCGGTGATCGCCCACGAAGGATCCTCCCTCGAGAACGTACTCTTCGACATCGAAGCCTTCTCGAACGAAGGCCTTGGCCAGGCCCTGATGCAGGTCCTCGCCAAAAGCATGGGTGAGAATGGCACCTACACCACGATGGTCGGCAACGTCACCAACGCCTCGCACAACGAGTGGGCAGACGCGGCCGTCGCCTACCAGAAAGCCAAGTACCCGAAAATGACCCTCCTCGCCGCCGAGCCGCGCGTGGAGATCATGGACAACCTCGACACCGCCTACCAGCGCGCGAAGGAACTGTTCAAGAAGTACAAGGCCCTCAAGGGCGTCCTCGGCACCAGCTCGCTCTCCACCCCGGGCACCGCCCGCGCGATCGAGGAGCTCGGACTCAAGGGCAAGGCTTTCGTTACCTCCGTTGGCCTGCCCAACGAGAACAAGCCCTACCTGAAGAGCGGCACGGTCCAGGCTGTAATGCTCTGGGATTCGGCCGAAGCCGGCTACGCGATGCTCGAGATGGCTGTCGCCGTGCTCAAGGGCGTGAAAGTCGCCAACGGCATCAACCTGAAAGGCAAAGGCTGGGAAAGCATGACGTTCGCCCCCAAGTCGACCAAAGTCCTCCTGGGCAAGAGCTGGATCAGCATCACCAAGGACAACGTGGACAGTTTCGGGTTCTGACCTGTCGAGTAGCCACTATGGACGCGGACGGGGTACATTCACCCGCCCGCGTTCTTTTTGATACAGTGCTTCGGAGGTGCGAATGGCGTCATCAGTGCTCAAGGTCAGCGGAGTCGCAAAATCGTTTGGCGGGGTGCGTGCCCTCAAGGGTGTCGACCTCGAGATCGGCACCGGTGAAATCCACTGCCTCGCCGGGGAGAATGGCTCCGGCAAGTCGACGCTGATCAAGGTGATCTCCGGGGTCCATGAGCCCGACGCAGGGTGGATCGAGCTGGGCGGAAAGCGCTTCACGCGGCTCAGCCCGATCGAAGCGATATCGCATGGAATACAGGTCATCTATCAGGATTTCTCGGTTTTTCCAAATTTGTCGGTCATGGAAAACCTGGCACTCAACATGGAATTGATGGACAAGCGCGTCCTGATGAACTACGGCCGCGCCAGGTCGATCGCCGAGCGCGCCGTCTCTCAGATCGGTTTCGAAATCGATCTCGACGAACGGGTGGAGAGCCTCACGGTGGCCGACCGCCAGCTGATCGCCATCTGCAGGGCCCTGCTCCAGGACTCGAAGCTCATAATCATGGACGAACCCACCTCCGCGCTAACCAAGAAGGAAGTGAAGGCCCTCTTCTCCGTGATCAAGGAACTCCAGTCCCGCGGCATCTCGATACTCTTCGTCTCGCACAAGCTGGACGAGGTGTTCGAGATATCCGAGCGCTACACGATACTCCGCTCCGGCGAGAATGTCGCAACGGGAAGCACGAAGGAACTCGACCGGGACGCCTTCGCCTTCCATATGACGGGCCGCACGTTCTCCGAAGAGTCATACCGGCCCGCCGTATCCCGAGCCGGGCCAATCCTGTCGGTAAAGGGGCTGTCGAGGCGCGGCTCCTATTCGGGGATCGACTTCGACCTCGCGCCGGGAGAGATCCTCGGCATCACTGGCCTCCTCGGGTCGGGCAGGACGGAGCTCGTCGAGACCCTGTTCGGGTTAGCCCGCCC
>CAZKJA010000527.1:0-2268 GCA_964552925.1 uncultured Treponemataceae bacterium | reverse complement strand
CCCGTGCCAAGCATGGGAATGTCCGTGCCCGTCCCGACGCTCCCGCCGATCCAGAACAACAGGATCACGCTGAAAGCGCCGCGAAAAAATGTCGGGAAATCCGGCCACGAGTGGTTTGCGATGCAGATTATTGTCGGTACGAGATAGATTAAAATTACGCCGATTGCCATCCATATTCGTCCGATCGTGTGCATGCGGTCACGGTACGTTCTTTCTGCTTTCATTTTAACACTCCGTCAAGCATATTGACCAGATTCGTTATCGGTATCGACAGGAGCATTGCCCCAAGCATACTTATGGGAAGAGCATAATTTTCCATAAAGTTGGTCTTGAACCTTCTTGAAAAAGTATTGCATAGGTACATGATCAACGCTGAAACGACACCAACGAAAATGGGGATCCAGCCGGTCAGGCCCTCCGTGACGTGCGCGAACTGCGCTCCCACGAATGTCGAAATCATTCCTATGAACAGGGCAGCCCCGAGGAGTTCACGCCAGCGCTTGTCCTTGTTCTCTATCCTTGTCATTCCGTTTTCCAGCTTCTTTCCGAAGAACGGCACGATGATGAAGGCTGGCAGCGTACCGAGGCTCATGGCCCAGACAATCGCGCTGAAAGTCTTCGGGTCGGTTATCAAGCTGGAAAGATCGTACCCGAATGAAGAGGCCGCCGCCGCAGCGGCCGTCGTTTCGTAGGCCAGCGAACCTATGACAGACAAACGCACCCACGGGATTGCGAGGCCCAGTGCGCCGGAAAGAACAAGGATGCCCATCGATATGGAAATCGAGGGTACTATACTGAACACCGCGCTTGACTTGACGATATTCCCGAGCGATGAGCTTGTGATCCCCAGTTCATTGGCGCGCTTCCACGCGACCCTTATGAAATAAATCGATTGAATCAATACAAAGACGATGACAATCGAGGCCAGGATAAAAATCAGGCTGCTGTTTGGATTGATCATGCGTTTTTCCCTTCATCACTTTTCGACATGAACAAATGCATCTACGCTTATTTCGTTCCGCTGGAATACGTTGGTCGCGGACGTCACATCAAGCATGCGGGGACACCGTCAATGAAGCATTGTAACGATATCCTGGAAGTAGCGCAAATGATTCTCGCGTTGTCGAAGAGCGCCTACCGACAACGCCGACTTTCGGTTATGAAAGAACAACGGCGGAGCCAGCATCAAAATTCCAGCAGCGGTAGCGGCAAGCATGACACTTCATCGTCGTCAATTTCAATACAATAATCCCGGTCAGCGCTTAATTTGTGATTCCAGCCTCTGTCGAACGATTTCAAGCTGATCCCGAAATACTCGACTCCAATGTATACGCCTTGGCCCTCGGTTCCATTGAGGATCCGCCCGGAATCGATATCGATATTCGCCGCCATGTTGTATTCAACAGTACAAGGAACGGTAAAGGAGACTTTCACCTCCCCGTCGACCGTTTCGATATGAACCGGTAGGAGCATTGTCCTTCCATACTCGATGGCGATGGAAATATGTATGGTGCTGGCGTCTTCTTCCGATACCTCCACATCGGCGTGGAGGAAGCCGCTTTTATCGTTGAAATTATCGGTGATCGTCTGCCTGATAATATCTGAAAACCGCCCGTAGCTGCATTCTTCATTTTCGTCGAGATACGAATTGAGCGCAGTATCGCAGGCGCTCAGTCCGGCGATGTCATCATCGACAAGGTCGTCGACGAGCACGGAATACGAGCCTATCGCGATCTTCTGGTTCGGCCTTGATTCGATGATATTTTCAAGAGTACCCGTGAGGCCGTTGAACGGGATTCTTTGCGGGACCGCGGGCGTTGGGCCCGCAGGGAACGCTACGCGCACATAAGAGCAGTGTTGTTAATATTGCTGTTTTTTTATATCGGCGTATCTCCTATTATCTGAGCCACGCGGGCGGCGTCAAGCAAGCATACATCCAACGGCGGGCAATGGTACACGGCGTTCCCAAGCGCTTGCATGGCTCGACACATGATTGCTATCCTGCTTTCGGCCTCATGCCACACGCGCCTGGCCGCCGCCATCGAAACGGGGTGGTTGGTACCAAAGAGAGGACAAGCTATGGACGGATCGTTTGAACTGATCACCGTTAATACCGGAAACCTTGATGAACAAGGTTTCTTTTGCTACATGAGCAAACGCAAGGCGCCGGGGTACGGACAGAAGCGCGAGTGGCTGGAAGCTCGCTTCGCCGAAGGAATGAAGCTGAACATGGTGCACGAAACCGGGGGGCGCACCGTCGGCTTCATC
>CAZKJA010000526.1:0-2297 GCA_964552925.1 uncultured Treponemataceae bacterium | reverse complement strand
TATGCGCTTTTCGAAATCGGCTATTGCCTCGTGGATTTTCCTGTAGGACTGGGAGAGGTTCGACAGGCGTATATACTCGTCGACATGGGAGTGGTCGGCGTGCTTCGCCTTGTAACACTCGACTATCTCCTTGCGGATAAGCGAATTTTTATCGTCGTAATCGATTATCGACTTGAGGATGGAAATGGCTGTGTCCCAATCGGATTCAGCCTTGTAATGCTTGTACAGGTCGGTCAGCAGCGCCGCCGCCTTGTCCTCGCTTATTTGCTTCGCGATCTTGCGTTGCACGTGGTTGAAGAAGTCGATATCGGACGGTGCGTGCTCTATGAGCTTGTTCCAGACTTCCTTGACGTTGCTGAAGAGCCCCTTGTTTATGTAACGATGCACGGCTTTGCGGTAATAATCCACCGCGCCTTCTATGTCGCCTTCCTTTTCCTTTTTTTCCGCGATCAGCTTGACGATGTCGGCTTCCTCGTAATCGACCCGGATCAGGCGCTCCCAGGTGGAATACATCTCGTCGATTTTGTCGTCGTTCTCGTAGCATTCGGCAAGCCTGAGGAGGGCGTTGCGGTTCTCTCCGTATTCGAGGATGCGCTGGCATACGTACTCGACGATGTTCCACTTGCGGTTATCCGCGAAGATGTTGATCAGGGTGATCATGTTGGAGTCGTCTATCTGCTGCCTGGACAGCGCGATGATCCCGGAAAGGTACAAGGCGTCTATGCTGTTTTTGCTGTGGCCTATGTGATCGTCGCAAATATCACGGACATCGTCGAGTACTTTTTCGATGGCCGCCTCGTGGAATAGCGCGTCCAATTCCTTGATCTGGTTGACCGTGTAGCCGCTCAGGGTCGCTCGCGTCCATTTTTCTTCATTGAGCATTTCCTGGAGTTTCTTGGTTATAGGCGAATCGGCCATGTCGGTCTCCTCTTGCTGTAGGTCAGGCTATGTACTGTTTGTAAACTGCGGGATCAAGAAGCTTGATCTTGAGGAGGAGCTCGTCCACTTTGGACTTTTCCTCTTTCCTGTTCATGTAATGATCGATCAACCAGAAGTACCGGTTGATCAAGCGAGGCACAAGGATCGGTCTTCGCGATCCATCGGCGCCGAGTTCCGTCTCGAGTTCATACATCGACTGCTTCAGCTTGCCGACTTCAATCGGTTTCAATTCCCGCTTGATGGAAAACACGCCGAGAAGTTCACCCAAGACAGGGACCCACTCCGCTGTTTCTATGCCGGATTTGCCTTCTTCGAGCACCTTGCCGACGAGTTTCACGAACGCGCTCGACTCGAGCAGGTCCATGTCCACACGTTGGGGATTTATAAAAAAAGCTTCCCTGAACAGCGCCTTGGAAACCCTCTGTTCGTCGACAAGTCCGTACGCGTCCGCCAATTCGGCAAGTATCGCAGGATCGTCCTTCTTGCTTTTTGCTGCGCCTTCGAGGAATTTTACTGCGGATTCGAAGTCGCCCTTGCCTTTGCTGGCGCGGCCAAGCCTCAGGGCCAATTCCGGTTCTACGGTATCTTCCTCGGTGGCGATGCTGCGGTATCGAGCCAAGGCCCAGCCGTATGCATACTGCTTGAAAGCGGCGAGCGCACGCTCCGAGGCCGGCTCAATCTTGGCCGCGAAGTTCCTGAAGGCCTTCCACCTCGCGATGGCGTACTCACCGGCCTCGAACGGGTCGGCTATCGCGTCGGCCTTGCCCATCGAATCGGCCCACCAACGGGCGCACTTCATCGAGAATAGAAGCTCGGGATCCTCGAAATCGAGTTCCAGGGCTTTCTCCAAGGACGCCTGAGCAGCTATCAGATCAAGGCTGACGAGTAGTTTGTATGCCTCTGAGAGGAGCGTTTCCACGCCCGTGGATTGTGCCATGTGCCTCGGATATCCGTCGTATTGTTTAGATTGTACATGAAATTATTCCAATAAGTCAATGAATCTATCTGTATTGACGGATATCATGCATCCCATCCTTGAGCCTGACCCGATGCCGTGTTAGAATCGTCGCATGCAAAGCGTGATAGTGGCACCGTCCTTGTTGTCGGCTGATTTTTCCGAGGCAGCTTTGGCTGTCAAAAAAATTGAAGGGTCCGGCGCGTCCTGGATACATCTCGATATCATGGATGGCAGGTTCGTTCCCTCTATAAGTTTCGGCGCAAAGATGGTAGCAGATTTGCGCAAGCGCTCTTCCCTGTTTTTTGATGTGCATCTGATGACAATGGAACCAGATTCGCTGGTGGATGGTTTTATTGAGGCGGGCGCGGGTGCGATCACCTTCCATGTCCAGGCCTGCCTT
>CAZKJA010000525.1:0-2309 GCA_964552925.1 uncultured Treponemataceae bacterium | reverse complement strand
CGACGAGACCCGAGTCGAAAAATAGGTTGATCGGCTTTCCACCGAGAGCCCCGCGAGCGAGCATGAAATGGTCGTCCCACATCGTGAATGGAAACTCTGCCGCATCCCCCGCCAGAAGAGTGGCATGAGTGGCAGTAGCCGCCGGGTCAGCCCTGGGAGAGAGGATGATACGCCGGCCAGGACCGTCGATCGTCGAGATAAACCGCTGCAGTACGTTGGTTCCGATGATTGGTCCCAGTCCCTCTCCAAATACCTCGACCATGGCCACCGATTGGGCTTCAAGATGATCCATCACGTAGACCGGCACGTTCCGCAAGATGAAGGTTCCGAGTTCAAGGTCGACGAAGCCTCCGTAGCCAATGTCAATCTCCTGGAGAGAGGCAAAGCCCTTCTCCCTGACCGTTGATCGGACGCCCAAGCGCTCAGCCCAGGCTTGCGTAAGGTGGATGAATCCCCCTCCGGTATCCAGCCTGGCGACCGTCTCCTTGCCATTGATCTTGACTTTGAAACCCGGCATGAACGGGGATAGTCCGTCATCGGTGAACGGGATTTCGACCACCCCGGAAGCTTCAGTCTTGAGGGGGGCATCCTTCCAATCGGCCAGAGCCCCGAGCAGGGCCGGGTCAAGCCTGACGCCAGCGTTCTCCAAGTGGTTCAGGGCTCCGCCGTAATCGCCCAGGAAGATGTAAGACCACGCGACGGGGGATGCGAGGAGTTTCCGCTTCGGGTACGAGCGGCGTATTTTGGAATACTGTCTTATCGCCTCGCTGTACCGGCCTTCCTGATGCGCGATGAGGCAGAGGAGGTACCGCCCCGGGTTCTCGGTTTTCCTGGTTTCCAGGAGGCGAACCGCAGTCGCCTTCGCCTCCTGGAAATTCCCTTTTCTGTACATCGCCCAAGCCGGTCGCAGGGAAGGCTCCGGCTCGCCATTGAAACCCGCGGATACGCAGGACGCCAGAAATGCAACCACCAGGGCTACACCGGACAGCAAGGATCCAAGGAATCGCCCTCTACTCATTTTCTTTCTCCCTTCGATTTCATGGGACCTGCGCTATCAAGCGTCACCTTCTGTCCGCCGATGGCTGTCTCCGCAGCAGGGAACATGGCTACTGCCAGGGTGTACGGTTGCCCTGATGGGTCAGCCTCCGCCCTGAACTCGTCTACGAGTGCCTGGAGCTTCTCCCGGAATTTGACTCTCCGGGACTGCACAACCTTGATCGCAGAAAGCAGAACCAAGTGTTCCCCTCCGCCACCATCCCGGGCGCGGCCCGCGGCGAGTCCAAGTTCTTCCCGCAAAATCGAGAGCGAGAGGACCGCCTTGTCCTGAAGGGGAGCGTCTTCCGCCCCGACGACGAAGGATCGGGCGACGGCGCGGTAATACTTCTCCACGTTCTTCGGCGTTGTCCGCGTCTCCACAAGGACAATGAGTCCGGCCGCTTCGAGGCGTCGGAAATGCCGGCTGAGGTTCGCGGGCCGTGTCCCGAGGGATTTCGCGGTCATGGTCAACGTGGCAGCCTTGCCAGCAAGGAGAGAAAGGATCTGCATCCGTGTCGGATGCACGTACGCAGCGACGGAGGCGAGGTCCCTGAGAACCCGTGTTTTTTCCGGTTCTACCTTATTGATTGTCATATTACAAACGATAGCTAATTCGCAAATTATAGTCAATTGATTTTTTAAAATTACTAATTTATTACATAGTAGGTGATATAAACGGAATGTCTCCCTGCCGGGCTGAGCTCAGAAGGAACTGACAAATCGTCCTGCCGGAGTTTTCATACTACGTCGTTACTTGCGCACACACCGAAAAACAAATACAATCATTAGCGTTGTGCTACCGATTGTCGCAACAGCTCTATAGGAGAAAATCATGAAAAAGAACAAGCTTGCGCTTTCAGCAGTCCTTGCGGCCATCGCGTTTCTTGCGTTGTCGTGTAATCCCGCGAAAGACGACTTTGTATTGGATATCCAGACTTTATTGGAAACAATACCTCGCATGCGTCTGAACCTTCCCACCAGCCTTCAGGCCGATTCGCAGGTTTCGAACCGCGCCATTACGGTACTGGATGGGAGCGACGTCCCGCATGCAAAGAGCGAGTTTTGGACAAAGCTACAGGATAGTTCGGGAATCCTCCTCGTCGACTACGCCGATCTAATCAATCAGACGATCCGTTCGTATGCCATCGATTACAAAGTCACACTTGATACGATTACGGACATGCAGCTTCCGGACGCCATCGCGGAAGGCCTGCTTGGAGTGTTCTTTGAATACTATTCGGCCTCGGAATCGAGCATGGCGTTCCTCGCGGATG
>CAZKJA010000524.1:0-2327 GCA_964552925.1 uncultured Treponemataceae bacterium | reverse complement strand
CACGCCGATGATGCAGCTCGCCGACGTCGCGATAGTCGGCGACCTCTTCGAAATCGTGCCAAAGCTGATAGAGGAACTGCCGAGGACCTGAAAAGCTATTTGGTAGTTCCTCGAACCTTGTTGCTGCGCTTGAAAACCACCATTGGTTGTAGTCAGAAAATGGAAAGCCCTACACGGGATAGTACTCCTGGCCGGGAACCACAAGGTTCGAGGAACTATGAAACTATTTCGTCGCCCCGGGTTCAGCGGGCGGTGAAGATGCGGTCGTGGTCGTAGCTCGGCTCGATTGTCGCGCCGGGCGGCACGACAAGGAACTCCTCTTCGTCCCAACCGCCGGCGATAAGCGCGTAAAGGAGGCGGGACGAGCCGCGGTAGAGGACGAACTCCTTGCCTTCCTCGGCCGCCCGTTTCCGCATAAGCTCCGCGTAGCCGAGGCCGGCAGTCTCGTCGGTCTCGATGAAGCGCAGCTGGGGCTCCTCGATAACGGGGTGCATCGTCTCCCAAACGAACGCCGCGTTCTCTTCGCCGTATTTCTCGACAAGCTCTTCGTACTCCATGCCGTAGCCGATGCTCTTGCCCATGTCGGACGAGCGGAAGTAGGTGGTCCCGCGTTCGATATAGCCGGCAGAGCTCCACGAGGCGGAGAGGGAGTCGCCGAAATGCTCGAGGAAGGCAGCGCGGGAACCCAGGAGCAGCGTGCAGCAATCATGGGCTCGCGGCAGGACCAGCGGGATAGACCGCGCCTGTATCCCCGCCAGGCCGTTGCCGCACAGACCGTAGCCCAGGAGTATCGCATCGTATCTTTTCTCGGCGGCGCCGCCCCACGAGGAAGCTGTTCCAACGGCCGCGGCATCGGAAGCCTCTGACACCGCGTCTATCCGCTCCTGGAGGGCCGTCCGCAACAGCTCGGGCTTCTCGTGCAGTCCCAGCGCCATGAACTCCGGATCGACGAGACCGGGTTGCCTTGCAAGGCCCGCGCAGAGTTCGCGCTGGAATACATTGCAGGAAATCAGCTTGTATCGCTGCATCGCGTCCGCCTCCATCGTCCCGGGTACACAGTCCAGATCCGTACGACGGCACCGGAAGCCGACGTCTTTCCCGAACCATCGATTTATTGCATACTACCCGCTCACTAGTCCAGAGATCGGGATATCGGCTGCGCGATCGGAGACAGCAGGGGATGAAGCATACAATTGTTCTACATCAAGGCAGCGAACGGCTCGAGTTTTCCGCTGAAGACGGCTTGACCATACACGAGGCGCTGGTCGCCGCCGGCGTAAAAGCCGTGGAGGCACCCTGCAACGGCAAGGGCCTGTGCGGCAAATGCAGGATGGTCGCGCGCGGCGCCTTAAGCCAGGCAGGCGCGGCCGAGACCAGGCTGCTCTCTACGGCCGAGCTTGCGGCGGGTCTGCGCCTCGCCTGCATGGCGAGGATAAGCGGCGATGTGGAACGTAGCCGCGATCCAATCCGACGGGCTATTCGCTGCTATCCAACCCGATCCGCCGGTCCGCGCCGTCACCGTCAGCCTTCCCGAGCCCAGCCTCGAAAACCAGGCCGACGATGAACGACGCCTGCTCGGGGCGCTGTCGGGAATCCTGCCCGCCGCCCTGCGCCCCATCCGGGTCGAGTTTTCCGCGCTGCCCGCTTTGGCCCTCGCTGCCAGGTCCGCAGCGCCGTTGACCGCGATAGTCGGCGGCAACAGCGTGCTCGCTGTGGAAAGCGGCGACGCCGCGAGGAGCAGGTACGGCATCGGCATCGACATCGGGACGACTACGATCGTGTGCTACCTCGTCGACCTGGCGACGGGCGCGCGCGCGTCCCACCGCGCCGAAATAAACGAGCAACGCGCCTTCGGCGCCGACGTCATCTCGAGAATCGCCGCGACGATCGAGCAACCGGCGGCGCTCGCCGACCTGCGCGGCCGCGTCGTCACCCAGCTAGGCGGGATGATACGCGCCCTCGCATCCGGCTCGGGCGTAGAGCTCGGGGACATCCTGTCCGTCGCTGTCGCAGGCAATACGACAATGATGCATCTCCTCGCCGGCGTTCCGCCCGCGGCCATGGCGGCGGCCCCCTTCATCCCGGCCTTCTCCCTTTCGCGCTCGTGCACGCCGGCCGAGCTTGGTCTGGCTCTCGGAAAGGCGACGAGGATATTCCTCCTGCCCTCGGTCTCGGCCTACGTCGGCGCCGATATAGTCGCCGGCATCCTCGCCACGGGCATGGCCAGGCGCGACAATTTCGAGCTGCTGCTCGACATAGGCACCAACGGCGAGATAGCCCTCTGCGGTTCCGGCGGCATTTTCTGCTGCGCGACGGCGGCGGGGCCC
>CAZKJA010000523.1:0-2341 GCA_964552925.1 uncultured Treponemataceae bacterium | reverse complement strand
GTCGCCTTGGGCGAGACTCTGGGCGGCTTGGTCATAAAATCCTTCGCACGCTGCGCGGACGGATTCCTTGCCAAGGGTTTCCGTTCCGTCACCTCGGGGCATTGGCCAGGACTTTATGTTCCCGACCACAAGGCGGCGGAAAAAATGATCGCACTTATCGAATCGGAGGAAGGAGCCTGCTGGCCATCCCTCAAGATCGTCTCGTCAAGGATCGATGCCTCCCGCGTTTCAATGATGCGATTCCTGGGTAACCTCCCTTGAGTAAGCGGTACTTTCCATGAAGAGCGCCGTCAAGAACGCTACTATCTACATAGCTCTCGACTGGATTCAAAAATCGCTCGGTTTCTTTTTACTTCCGCTGTATACAACATACCTTACCCCGGTTGATTACGGCATCGTAGCCGTCACCAACTCCATCGGCAGTTTCCTAGCCGTATTTTTCGGACTATCGCTCAATAGCGTGATTTCCCGGTTTTATTATAAATATCGGGACGACAAGGAGCGCGTGCGGACCGTGTGGGGAACCGTCCTTACCCTTACCCTCATTGTATCCGCAAGCCTGTCTCTCCTGTTCGGCTTGTTCCATAAGAACCTGCTCGACCCGTTTGCTCCAGGGGTACCCTTCAAACCCTTTCTCCTTCTAATGATAATATCCCAGGCATTCAGCCCCATGTACGCGCTGTACCAGAAGAGTCTCCAAGCCAGGCAAGAAGGCGCCAAGTTCGGAGCCAACAATCTCTCCTGGTTCTTTCTGAACGTAGGGCTTACCTTACTTTTCGTTGTGGGTTTCCGATGGGGGGCGGCCGGAGTTTTGGGAGCGCCGCTCATAGCCAATTTCGTTTTCGCGATAATCGCTGCAATAGCCTTTCTGCCCCAAGTGCGTCTGGGTATCGATATAAAGCAAGCGAAAGAAGCCCTCGCCTATTCCTTGCCGTTGGTCCCGCATCAGTTGGCGGGCAAGATTGGCGGTACCTTCGACCGGCTCTTCCTGAACGCTTCTGAATCGGCGTCTGCCGCCGGTCTGTACAACATCGGGGCGCAGTTGTCCGGAATGCTGGCAACCCTGGCTTCGGCGGTAAACCAGGCATATTCACCATGGTTCTTCGAAAAGGCAGAAGGCAAGACCGACAATACGGCGCAGGTGAAGAAGGTCGCCTACGCGCTCACCGACCTCTATATACTTGGCGGCGTCGTCGTGGCCCTCCTCTCAAGGGAAGTCATCACGGTCATGACCAACGAAGCGTTTCATACGGCTTGGAAGGCGATTCCACTGCTGGCGTTCTCCGCCGTCATGACTGGTATTTATTATGTGGTCAGCAACTCGCTGTTCCTGAACAGGACGGTAGTAATACCAGCCATCACCATGACTTCAACGGCCGTGAACGTCGGGCTCAATATCCTGTTGATATCGAAGTACTCCTTCATTGGCGCGGCGACAGCATCCATGACTTCGCAGTTCTGCCAGGCTGTACTATCCAGCATTTTCGCCAGACGAAGCTATAAGATACGATATGGCTACCTACGTATTTTCGGTGTTGCCTTTGCCGGTTTCTGCCTGGCATCCGTCTCCTGGTTCGTGCAACCGGGTTGTAGCGGAATTGTTTTCAAATGCGGGATCATAGTCATGCTGGTGATGGCATACGCGCTGGTTTATCGCCGATCCATTGTCACAGTCCTGAGCGACATTCATCGACGCAAGCATACCGCTGCGATCGGCAAGGATGCCGCGGAATGAGCCGCCGTGGTGAACCATGGAGCCTCGAGACATTTACTGGAGCCTTCTTGCGGATGGAGCGGGAATTTGACGCAGGCCGGCTGATGATCGGAGGATGCCGGGTCTGGGATCATATCCGCATGCAGGTATTCAATGCCGCGGCGGTAGGTGTCGGACTCTATTCCGCCCCGCACAGGAACAGAATAGACGGCGCGCGCCAAATTGTAGAAAAACTACCCCAATATATCCTTGGGGCGCTACGGGCGTTTCGACGAAACAGGAATTCTCCCGCGACGGTAGTACTCGCCAAT
This sequence comes from uncultured Treponemataceae bacterium, assembly GCA_964552925.1. Classification (GTDB taxonomy): domain Bacteria; phylum Spirochaetota; class Spirochaetia; order Treponematales; family UBA12059; genus SZUA-370. The sequence continues at coordinate 316 of CAZKJA010000523.1, read as the reverse complement.
CCCAGGCGAAAGCTGGATGTTGACACGGGACTATGGGTGGATCCCTATACGGATCCTTTTATCGATACCTTGGGCGAAGCCGTACGACTTTGGGAACCTCGTTATGGAGGTACGCATCAAAGGCCGACACCCCGGAGGAACATCGCCTATCTCGACTTGATCGAACTGTGTATAGGATTGTGCAAGCGTCTTGGCGCGTTCCTCCTTTTCCCGAAGTCCTCCGAGACGGCCCGATTGAAAAACGTGGAACAGGCGATGCTCGAAACCTTTGAAATCAGAATCGATGTGCTGGAACGGGCCAGAAAGGCGGCTCTTG
>CAZKJA010000522.1:0-2352 GCA_964552925.1 uncultured Treponemataceae bacterium | reverse complement strand
GTCAAGGACGGGAAGCGCCGCACGAGTTCGCGCAAAATGTTGCCCGGCTACATCCTTATCGAAATGGACCTGCCCGAGGACAACTGGAAGGCCACGTGCTCGACCATCAGGAAGATCACCGGGGTTACCGGCTTCGTAGGGGCGACAATGCACCACAAGCCGGCGCCGATTTCCGCGGAAGAGGCCAGGCATATCCTGCAGAGGGCGGGCGAGATAAAGGGCGACAGGCCGGCCAAGTCGCGGCAGAATTTCTCGGTCGGCGAGCAGGTCAAGATCATCGAAGGGCCGTTCGACTCCTTCACTGGTACAATCGAGGAAGTCAGCCCGGACAAGAACAAGCTGCGGGTCATGGTCGGTATCTTCGGACGCGCGACGCCGGTCGAGGTAGACATGCTCCAGGTGGAGAAGGTTTAGGATATTTGGACAGCGGCGCCCATCAGGGTGCTTCTCATAGATTCGGTTCAAAGCAGGATCGCGTGAGTACACGCGCCGCGCCCGGTAGGGTGCGTACGTCGGTCGGCCGTACATCGGTTGGCTGATTATCCGCTCCGCATGATGGGAGCTTTCCCTGGAGGGAAGCGCTAACCCCGGCAACCGATCCCCGAAACGGGATGGACCGGGGCCCGGGAAGCCGTATGGCGTTCCGGGATACCACGAAAGGAGTCGTTCATGGCCAAAAAAGTGGTCACCGCGATCATCAAGTTGCAGTGCCCTGCGGGAAAAGCAACGCCAGCGCCGCCCGTGGGACCGGCGCTCGGTCCGCATGGCGTCAGCGCGCCAGTGTTCTGTCAGCAGTTCAACGAGAAGACCAAGTCGATGGAGGCCGGACTCACAATCCCGTGCGTCATCACGGTCTACAAGGACAAGTCCTTCACCTTCATCACGAAGACGCCGCCCGCGGCCGTCCTCATCAAGAAGGCTATCGGGCTGGACAAGGGTTCCGCGATCTCCCACAAGCAGAAAGTGGGCAAGATCTCGCACGCCAAGATCACCGAGATCGCCACTTTGAAGTTCAAGGATCTGTCGGCCAATGATATTCCCGCCGCCGAGCGGATCATCGCAGGAACCGCCCGCGCCATGGGCGTCGAAGTGGAGTGGTAAGCGATGAAACACGGTAAGAAATACAGGGAAGCCGTCAAGAAGGTCGACGCCGAGAAGTCGTACGCGATTCCCGAGGCGTGCACCTTGCTCAAGGAACTCAAGATAGCCAAATTCGACGAGACCGTCGAAGTCCACGTCAGGCTCAACCTCAAGAAGAGCCAGTCCGTCCGCGACACCGTCGTCCTCCCGCACCAGTTCCGCGCGGAGAAGAAGGTGCTCGTGTTCTGCAAGCCCGAGAAGGAAGCCGAGGCTCTTGAAGCCGGCGCGGCCTTTGCAGGAAGCGACGTTCTGATCGAGAAGATCAAGGGCGGCTGGATGGAGTTCGACGTGGCCGTCGCCACACCTGACATGATGAAGGACGTGGGCAAGCTCGGCATGGTCCTGGGCAGGAAGGGCCTGATGCCCAACCCGAAGACCGGGACCGTTACCTTCGACATCAAAGCCGCCATAGGCGAGCTGAAGAAGGGCCGCACCGAGTTCAGGACAGACAAGTCGAGCATCATCCATATCGCAGTCGGCAAGCTTTCGATGGAAGCGTCGAGTATCGCCGCCAACCTCGAGACCCTGCTCGGCGAGATCATCCGAAAGCGACCGTCGGACGTCAAGGGCGAGTTTGTCCAGTCGATTTACCTTGCCGGTACCATGACGCCGAGCGTCAGGGTCGCCATGGCGAAGGCAGAGAGGTAATATATGGCCTTACGAGCAAAGAAGACCCAGCCGGGTAAAGTCGAGGCCATCGAGGCCGTCGGCGCCAAGATCGCCTCGTCGAGCGATTTTATTTTCACCGACTATCGCGGCCTGACCGTGCAGCAGATTACGGCCCTCAGGGACCAATTGCGCGCCAAGAACGCCGAGTACCACATCATCAAGAACAACTTCGCCAGGATAGCCTTCGAGCGCGGCAAGTTCCCCGATGTCAGCGGGATGCTCGTCGGACCGACCGCGGTCGCGTTCACCAAGGCGGATTCCAACGAGGTTGCCAAGGTCCTGGTCGATTTCGGCAAGGAAGCCCCCGTAAAGCTGAAGGGCGGACTCGTCGAAAAAGCTTTTTACAACGCGGCCCAGATGGAAGCGTATTCCAGGTTGCCGGGCAAGAAGCAGTTGTTGTCGATGCTGATGAGCGCGATGAACGCGCCTTTGCAGAACCTCGTCTACGCCCTCAACGGTGTCCCGACCAAACTCGTCCGGACCTTGCAGGCGGTGGCGGATCAGAAAGGTTCCCAGTAGGGAATCTGCTTTTCCAGTATTCGC
>CAZKJA010000521.1:0-2354 GCA_964552925.1 uncultured Treponemataceae bacterium | reverse complement strand
AACGGCTGCCGCCCCCGAAAAGCGCGCAGGATATAAGGTAGGGGGAGAAGAAGAATGGCACGTTACATCGGTCCTCGCTGCAGGCTCTGCCGCACCGAGAACAAAAGACTTTTTCTCAAGGGCGACAAGTGCAAGAGCGACAAATGCCCGGTCAACCGCAAGCGGATGCCACCTGGAAAGGATCCGAAGACCCGAGCCAAGAAGCAGTCTGAGTACGCCGTCCAGTTGCGCGAGAAGCAGAAGCTCAAGAGGTCGTACGGCCTCATGGAGAAGCAGTTCAGGCTTACGTTCGACAAGGCGCTCAGGATGCCCGGCAAGACTGGCGAAAACCTTTTCGGCCTTCTTGAGCGCAGGCTCGATAGCGTAGTCTACAGGCTTCGCTTCGCAACCAGCCGCTCGCAAGCCAGGCAGGTCGTGCTTCACGGTCACGTGCTCGTCAACGGCAAGCGGGTCAACGTTCCATCATTCCAGGTCAAGCCAGGTGATACGATCTCTATTCACCAGACATACAAGACCAACAAGGTTTTGTTGGCTTCAATGACGGAACACGAGAAGAGCGGAGTCATGCCCTGGCTGTCTCTCGATATGGACAAGATCGAAGGCAAATTCAATCTCGTTCCTCAACGCCAGGACATTGTCGACATGGCCGATATACGCGAACAGCTCGTCGTAGAGCTCTATTCGAAGTAAGGAGTGGACATGGCGCGAAAGAACCTGCTCAAGGGCTTCAAGAGGCCGAAAGGAATAACGTACGAGCAGAGCGAAAGCTCTACGGGAATACTCTGCGCCGAATACTCCTGTCGTCCATCCAGGGCTATGCCATCACGGCAGTCCGAATCACACGGCACGACGCCGACGGCGCCCAGCACATCGTTTCATCCGAGTTCGAGACCATCCCCGGCGTGTCCGAGGATACGATCGAGTTGCTCAACAACCTTAAGCAGTTGCGCCTGCAACTGCCTGGGGACGAGGAGCAGGCTACTTTCCTGTACGAGTTCACCGGCCCCGCGGAGATTCGCGGCGCGGATCTCATGAAGGACAAGTTGCTGAAAGTTTTCAATCCTTCGACGCATATAATGAGCATGGCCGAAGGTTTGAAGCTCGATATGGAAATACAGGTGGATCTGGGCAGAGGGTATGTCCCAAGCGAAGTAAATGAAAAATATATCGAGGTTGTCGGAACGATTCCGATGGATGCGATTTTCACGCCTGTAAGCAAGGCGCGATACAGCGTTGAGCCGACGCGGGTCGGCCATCGCTCGGATTATGACAAATTGATACTTGAAGTATGGACAGATGGTACGCTGAAACCCGAAGACGCGCTAGCCGAGGCCGCGAAGATCGCCAAGGACCATTTTGCCATATTCGTGAATTTCGACGAGGGTGAACCAGGACTAGACGAAGAAAGCGACGAACTGGACGAACGGATCAAGGGGATACTCGCTACCCCGGTCGAGGAACTGGAACTTTCCGTACGGTCTTCCAACTGCCTGAAGAACGCGAATATCAAGACCATAGGCGATTTGACGCGGAAGACAGAGGATGATATCGCCAAGACGAGGAACTTCGGGAAGAAGTCCTTGCAAGAGATCAAGGACCGCCTCAAGGAATGGAACTTGGGTCTCGGCATGACTGATTACGCCGAGCTCAGGGAACACTTGAAGCTGGAGAAGCAGAAGGAAGATATCCATGAACCATAAGAAGAGCTTCAACAAGCTGAACCGGAACGCTTCGCATCGAAAGGCGTTGCTCCGGAATATGGCTACCGTACTCTTCAAGCACGAGCGGATAATAACCACAAAGGCGAAAGCAATTGAGGTTCGCAGGGTAGCCGAGAAGATGATAACGAGGGCTAAAGAAGACAGCGTGCATAACAGGCGCGTCGTTGGCGAGAAGATCGCGGATCAGGAAATATTGGCGAAGCTTTTTACCGATATCGGCCCCAGGATGAAAGAGCGTAACGGCGGCTATACCAGGATCCTCAAGATCGGATTCAGGGATCAGGATGCGGCCAGCATGGTAGTCCTTGAGCTGGTGGACCACAAACTTGAGGACGGCAAGAAGCCCGACAAGAAGAAGCCCGCCGAAAAGGCGAAGAAGACGGATGCCAAGTCGAAGAAGTCTGAGTCGAAGCCAGATCCCAAGGCCAAAGTACCCAGGACCAAGAAGTCTGCCGCTGCCAAGACGGCTGAGTAAGGGGAGGAAGCAAAATGTCCAAGGCCCATCGCGGTAAGGGAATAGCTGAACTCGCGGCCGGCGGACGAGGCGTGTGCCCCGTATGCAAGCGCGACGGCGTCAAGATTCTGTACGAACAGGAAATCGACGGCCAGAAAATGAAGATCTGCAAGACATGC
>CAZKJA010000520.1:0-2355 GCA_964552925.1 uncultured Treponemataceae bacterium | reverse complement strand
GGCAAGGTCTGGGACCTGACCAAGCCGATTTTCGATTTCAATGGCGGCATCAGCACCTGGTTCAGGACCACCTTTATGGACGGCATTTTCGCGTTCCTGCCCTACCAGGGATTCCAGCTCATGATAGTGGTGATGGAGATCGCGATCGGCCTCGCCTTGTTCGGCGGCTTCTTCACATGGTTCGCGGCGGTCGCGAGCATAGGCATGTGCGTGGTGTTCACTCTCTCGGGCATGTTCGCGTGGGACCAGCTCTGGTTCGTATTCGCCGCGATCTTGATGCTCGGCGGCGCGGGACGCTCGTTCGGCATGGCCGATGTTCAAGAAGTGGTGGAACGGCACGAAGTTCGCCCGCAAGTGGCACTTCTACGCCGACGATCCGACGAAGTAAACGGTACTGATATAGATATGGGAACATGACCACGGGGGCAAAATGCCTCCGTGGTTTTAATTCGCGGACACACCTGATCAAACAGTGAAACGAGCCGGATAGACGATGACAGACTTCTGGACCGAGCTTCCCGAGATTAAAGTTCGACTCGAAGGAGTCCGCGACCGTATGAAGGTCGTGGTCCATGCGGATCGGTTTCCTCTTTCCGGCGCGGTCGAGAGCCTGATTGACGCCAACGGCAAGATGCTCCGGCCCGCCTTCATGTTCATGGCCGCAGCCTTTGGCAGGCGGCCCAAAGATATCTCCGACCTCGCCGCTGCCATAGAACTTCTCCACATCGCCACGCTCATCCACGACGACGTGATAGACGATGCGGATACCAGACGCGGGGTTCCCACCGTGCATGCCGTCTATGGCGTAAAGGAAGCCGTCCTGTCCGGCGACTGGCTGTTCTCGCGATGCTTCAGGCTCGCTGCGGAAAGCTCGAGTCCGGGCAACGCGACCCTGCTCGCGGCCCTCGTGGGAGCGATATGCTCGGAGGAAATACACCAGGACCTCGAGCGTTTTGCCTGGCCGAGGAGCACGCGCAACTACCTGCGCAAGATCGCCGGCAAGACGGCCGCGATGTTCTCGCTCGCGTTGCGGGCCGGCGCGATCGAGACAAAGGCGTCTCCTTCGGTGACGGCCACGCTCACCAGGGTCGGGTACGACGTCGGCATCGCCTTCCAGATCATGGACGATATCCTCGATTACGAGTCAAGCAAGGGCGCGATGCGTAAACCGGTCGCGAAGGATGTCCGCGAAGGACTTTGTACCCTGCCGCTCATCCTGGCTCTCCGCTCCGACGAGGCGGGCATAGCGCCGTTGCTCGGCGACAGCCGACCCGATGACGCGACGGTCGATGCTATCGTCGCCCGTGTCCGCGATTCCGGAGCCTTGGAGGCTTCGAGGCGAATCGCGTCAGCTTACACGGAACGGGCGCAGAAGGAACTGTCCCGCCTGCCGAAGGGCAAGGCCCGGGATGACCTGCGCCAGACGGTCGACCGCCTGCTTTCCAGGGACTCCTGAAGGTTTTCCTTGCTTACGTATTTGCTTGCCGGGCTGGCGCTCTCGATGGACGCTTTCGCCGTCTCCGTGTCGAGCGGCATGTGCGTGGCTGGGCTCACGTTCCCTTATGCATTGAGGACCGCGCTCGCCTTCGGTCTTTTCCAGTTCGCCATGCCCTTGGCCGGATTCCTCGTCGGATCCGCGTTCGCTGCCGCCATTTCGTCCTGGGATCACTGGATAGCCTTCGGCTTGCTCTCGGCCGTAGGCGGAAAGATGATATGGGAAGCGGTTACATCGAAAGACATCGCTTCGTGTTCGGATGAGGAACGTGACAGGCTTAACGTTCTCGACCCGCGCGTCTTGCTTGTGCTCGCGGTCGCGACGAGCATCGACGCGCTGGCGGTCGGCGTCAGCTACAGCGTGATCGGCGTGCCGATCCTGCTGGCATCGACCATCATTGGCCTGATAACGTTCGCGCTCTGCCTCCTCGGCTGCGAGTTCGGCAAGCGCATCGGTTCCCGCCTTGAGCGCTGGGCGGAGGTGGCCGGAGGCGTGGCCCTCATCGGCATCGGCCTGAAAATCCTCGTCGGACACCTCGCCGCCTGATACGAGGAATAGGATGAATGCAATTGAACCACAGAGACACAGAGTCACAGAGAAGAGGAGGATAAAGGATGTTTGAAAAAATAGAACCTAAAATTCCATTTCCATTCATCTCTTTTCCTCTTCCCTATCTCTGGTATTTCTCTGTGCCTCTGTGTCTCTGTGGTATATATTCTACTTGACCCTCATCTTCTCCCAGCGCTCCGCACTGCTCGCGCTGGCTCTGTGTTTAAAATTCTATCAGGATAACCCCGTGATTATCCCGGTGGCCGGGTCGATGTCCATGCCCATATAGGCGGGCTTGCTCGACAGGCCAG
>CAZKJA010000519.1:0-2356 GCA_964552925.1 uncultured Treponemataceae bacterium | reverse complement strand
CAAAATCGCGTTACCGCCGCCTGGCTGGAACCCGAGCGCGCGGCCAGCTCGCCGATATTGTAGTAAATGACCCGACGGCTTTCGGCCAACACGAGTTCGGCTACCTTGCGCTCGGATCCGGTGAGGCTATCGAGTTTCATACGTACAAGAAAAAGCGCGTCGTCCATATCTTTCCAGCCTCCGGATCAGGCATAAAATACTATTTCATTGTTTACAGATTCGATGAAAATAGTTATCATGCATATATGCCAATCCGTCAAGTACCGAATTCAGCGAGCACCACGCCGGCATGGTTTGATCCTGCCCGGACCGTTGTCGAACGGGCAGCGCTTGACGGGGTTTTCCCCTGCGCCGCCGCGCTCGCCCGCTACAGGGGCGAATCGGCGACCGCTCTGGCAGGCTCTCCCGAACCGGGCGAAGCGCCGCTCCGGATGGATGCGCTTTTCGACCTGGCAAGCCTGACCAAACCCCTTGCCACGACGTTGCTCGTATTGCGCGCGCTTGAATCGGGGAGCCTGGACTTGGACGATCCACTTGAGCGCATGCTGCCGCAAGCAATGGGCGGCCGGCTCGGCGCGACGATCTCCGACCTTCTGAGCCATCAAGCCGGCCTCCCGCCGATACCGGCATTGCAGGCATACTTCCCGAATTCCGTCTCAATCGACCGCGATACGGCCATCGCGCACCTCCTGGCCATCCCTTGCGCGAAGCCTCCGCGGCAGGAAGTCGATTATTCCTGCACAGGATTCCTTCTTCTCGGACTCGTCCTGGAACGAATCGGCGGCCAACGCCTATCGGAGCTGTTCGACCGCGAAATCGCGGGACCGCTCGGACTGTCGCCCCCGGTCGCGGGCAGTCCCGCCGGAGCCGCGAGAGGGAGACGTTCCGGCATCGCGACCTTCAAGCCATCCACGGAACTTGGAACCAGGTCGGTTCCGACCGAATACTGTGCCTGGCGGGGTCGCCGGATACGGGGCGAAGTCCACGACGAAAGCTCGTTCTGCCTTGGCGGCGATGGCGGCAATGCCGGACTTTTCGCCGACCTCGCGGGTGTGGCCAAGCTTTTTGGCGTATACAAACACGGAGGGGGACTACTGAAGCCGGAGAGCGTCGCAGCCGCCAGGCTCCTTAGAACGTCTGGACTAACCCGCCTTCGTGGGCTGGGCCTCCAGTTGCACGACGCGGAAACGTGCGACGGCCCACGATGGCCCGCGGACTCGTACGGCCATACGGGTTTTACCGGTACCTCCGCCTGGCACTCGCCGTCTCTTGGCCTTACGGCCATAGTGCTATCAAACCGGGTGTATCACGGACGGGATAGTACCGCCGAAAAAATCACGGAATTCCGATTGGCGTTCCACGGAGCCCTGGTGGAAAGGGAATCGTAACCAGGCACGTACCTTCGGTCAGCTTCGCTTGGGTAGTACCCGGTACTTCTTGACGAAACCGGACGGCCTGTAGGTCATCTTGGCCTGTCTGAGGCCAGCGTCGCCGAGGTCCTGCTCGCGGTTGATGAACCTGATGTGCGCCGGCAAAGCCTGCGCGAAGGCCTGGTTAATAAACTGGTAGATGCCCTTGTACTGCCCTATCGCCTTCTCGAAGTGCACGGCGAACATCCTCGCCTTGGCTATCGGCTCGCCGAGCGCGTACGCCGCCGGCTTTCCGTCGACGTAGTAAACGGCGCCGTCCATGCCGAGTTCCCCGTACAAGCTCAGGGCTTCCTTGGCCGCGTTGTAGTCGCCGTCTATCCCCTTCTCCGCCCGCCAGGCGTCGAGCACCTCTACCGCGTCGCCTACCGTATGCCGGTCGAGGGTCTTTTGCTCGTAGCTGTACGAGTTGAGAAAAGCGTTCACCAGGTTACGCTTCTTGTGGTATGCGCTCCCTGAAAGCTCCGCGAGGTCCTTGCGGTCGTACACGTAGTCGAAATTGTCGCGGTCCTCGACCACCTGGTACCCGGCCTCTTCCAGCCTGAGGCGTTCATGGGAACATTGGGTCTCGGACAAGTTCTTCTGGTACGCGTGGTCGGCGAATAGCTTTTCCAACGTGTCGTCCGGCAGCACAGCGCACGGCGTGAAGAAGAAACGTTCGCCGTTCTTCAGCCCCGAGACGATCGTCGTAGTATCGGCGACATGGGATATTTTATAGTCGTATGTTTTGCGGAACAGGTACAAGCCAGAAAACGTGAACTCCGATACGCCGTCGGGAAGCACGTTCAACGCCGGGTACAAATCATCACGCATCTCGATTGAAATTGGAGCGAACTCCGGATATTCAGGTAGTGACATGGTAAGGAATATACAAATTCGATAGAAAAATATCAAGAAAATCCAGAGGCTCGCCGTTTGCCATCGCAACC
>CAZKJA010000518.1:0-2359 GCA_964552925.1 uncultured Treponemataceae bacterium | reverse complement strand
CGCGCGGAGCGCGATCTGTCTTTTTTGCCCGGAGGGGGACTTGGCTTTCGAGGCTCGACTTCCTGTCTCGCCTCTACAGCCCGCCTCGGGTGCTTTCGGCGCATCGTGCGCCTCTCGCTCGCCAGCTCGCGACGCACCCTCGGTTCAAGTCCCCCTCCGGGCTAATTAAAAAAGACAGACTGCGCGGAGCGCGATCTGTCTTTTTTGCCCGGAGGGGGACTTGAACCCCCATACCTCTCGGCACTAGTACCTGAAACTAGCGTGTCTGCCAATTCCACCATCCGGGCGGGTAGAATTGATATATACCCCGTTGGCGGGGAGCGCGTCAACAGGGGGTTGGAGCGGCCGGATTCCGCGCATGGCATTTCTGATGTATAGTAGCCGCCATGCAAGAATCATTCGCGGCGTTCTGGCTTTCCAGGGCGGCCGTTGCGGTCATGGTAGTATATATCTCCTCGGCGATCAGGATATGGCGATTGTCACCCCAGGTTTTGGCAAACCGTCTGGCGGCTGCCCTTTGCATCGACCTGTCATTATGGGCGCTCCAGGCGGCTATTTCCTATGCGGCGGACGATCCGGCGGTGACGGTCAATCTTTCCAAGGCCCTGAGCTGGACCTGGCCGTTCTTCCCTGCCTTCGCGCTGCATCTGGCCATGGAAGTGAGTTCCGCCTATCACCGGCTGCGAGGCAAATGGAAGACGGCCATAGTATTCTCGATATACGCAGGCGCCGCCTTCTTCTACTACTTGTTGGCAGGTCCCCTGCTCAGGGGGGCGGTACGCCGGGCAGGATACTGGTCGGTCGATCTGGTGCCGAGCATCGGTTATTCCGCTTTTTCAATGTTCTACCTGGGATTGAACCTGATCGGCATAGGCCTCGAATTGACCGCCTGGCACGCGACGAAGAACAGGCGCGAACGTTCCATGTTCGCAATAATTTTCACGACGCATGCGATTGCGCTCTTGGGAGGATTCACCACAGATACAATCCTTGAAGCGCTGGGCATCGACTTTCCTAAGGTCGGCGTCCTCTGGGGCAGCATTTGGGCCGTCGGCCTCCATTTCGCCATGGAGAAGTATGGATTCCTGGCGCCTTTGTCGCCCAGGGATACTGGCCTCCTCATGGACAGGTTTATAGAACGCTCGATGGACGGCATAATGGTCGGCGGTTCGGACGGCAAGGTGATTTACTGGAACGCTCCGCTCACCGAGTTGACGGGGATTCCGGCGTCGGAGGCGATCGGGGAACCGATGAGCCGGCTTCACGCCAAGCTCATACCCCCAGACCGGGACGAAGCCGCTGGATCCGATTCGCCGGCGCGGTTCATTCAATCGCGCGGCAACCAGCGTCAGGGACTCATGGAGTTCGAGATTCGACGGAGGGATGGCCAGAGCAGGTGGCTGCAAACGAGCGCCTTCACGATACCGAGCGCCGAAGGCGACATCTGGGCATTCATACTCAGGGACATCACGGGAGTGAAAACCGCGGCAGCCGAGGCGCTCGAACGCCTGCAAAGGCAGAGCCATTCCCAGCGGATGGAGGCTCTCGGCGCCTTGGCCGGAGGCATAGCCCATGATTTCAACAATACGCTCGGCGGGATTGTCGGGGCGGTTTCGTTGATAAAAGCCTGCCGCGAAGACGCCGATGGCTCCGAAGCGCTGGACTTCACCCGGGAACTCGAGGTGATCCACCGTTCAGCCCAGCGTGCCGCCAGCTCGGTACGCGGGCTGATGGCTTTCGCCATGGACAAGCCGCAGCGGAACGAGCTTTTCTAGCTTGACGAGCCGGTACGGCGGGTCGTCGAGTTCGCCGGCAGGACATTCGGGCATTCCGTCCGGGTCGTCATAGGGAATTTGACGGAAAACGCCTACGTCCGCGGCGATCCGCCCCAGGTCGAACAGTTGATACTCAACCTTGTGATAAACGCCGACCACGCGATGACTATAATGCGCCCGATCGGTGCCGCCAAAGGCGGGACGATCACGATCTCGATACGCGCGGTCAATTTTGACGATTCCTTCGAATCGAGGCATCCCGAGGCGCTGAAGGTACGCCATTGGGCACTCTCGGTTTCAGACGAAGGAGTCGGCATGGACCAGAAAACGTTGGCCCGCGTCTTCGACCCGTTCTTTACGACGAAAGCCACGGACCAGGGCAGCGGCCTGGGACTTTCGATGGTCCACTTGATAGCCCGCCAACACGAGGGCTTCATCGAAGCGGAATCCGAACCCGGGGTCGGTTCGATATTCACCCTCTATCTGCCGTCCTGCGCGGAGATGGTTACCGAGACGGTGTCGACCGCGGCTGAAGCCTAGTCGTCCTTTTCTGCCACGGCCAATGCGTTCCGCAGCAACTGGAT
>CAZKJA010000517.1:0-2362 GCA_964552925.1 uncultured Treponemataceae bacterium | reverse complement strand
ATGCGGGAATAGCTCAGTGGTAGAGCGCCACCTTGCCAAGGTGGATGTCGCGGGTCCGACTCCCGTTTCCCGCTCGAAATCAAGGCGGTCCGGAGAACACCCGGATCGCCTGTTTTTTTTCTCGCGTGCATGAAAACGGTAGCAATACCGCAGGCAAGACAATGCTATTGGTGCGGTTTGTTTTGTATTCGTTAGAGGCTCGAAACCGTCATCAGAAAGGGTATACTCGTGGTCGTCACCAAGAATATCGAAAAGCTTGAGCATTCCGCAGTCAGGCTCACAATTACCGTCGGCAAGGAAGATGTCAAGGCCGCTTACGACGCGCTCCTTAAGGATTATGTAAAGAATGTACGTATGGATGGCTTCAGGAAGGGCAAGGTGCCTACCACGATCCTGGAAAGAAAATTCGGTTCACAGATAAAACTCGACGCGATGGGACGAATCATGGATGAGGGCGTCGAGAAGGCGCTCGAAGGGGAAACCCTTGTCCCTCTCGCCTACGCGCAGCCAGCCCTCGACGGGCAGCCGGAGATCGATCTCGACGCCGATTTCTCGTTCTCCGTAAGCTACGATGTGTTCCCCGAGGCCGTACCCGGAGACATCGCCGGCGCAGAGGTGGAATTGCCGCAGTGCGCGGTCGCTAAAGCCGATGAAGAGCGCGAGTTGGACGAGATCCGGGAGCGCAACGCAATCGTAATGGACAAGGATGACAAGGCGCTGGCCAGGAAGGGCGACATCGCGACAGTCAACTACGTCGAACTCGATGCGTCCGGCGCTCCGATCAAGGGAACGGAACGCCAGGATTTCGTATTCGAGATCGGTTCGGGACATAATCTGTACAAATTTGACGACGACGCGTTGGGAATGAAGAAAGGCGACGAGCGTATATTCGACAAGACTTACCCCGCCGACTATGAATACCCCGAGTTCGCCGGCCAGTCCCGCAAGCTCAAGCTTACCCTCTCAAAGCTCAAGGAGAAGAAGCTCCCCGCCCTCGACGACGAGCTCGCGCAGGATGTTTCAGAGAAGTTCAAGACTCTCGCCGACCTGAAAGCGGATGTCAAGGCCAAGCTCGAGAAGCGGCTGGGCGAGCGGATGCGTTCGCTGCGGGAGAAGGCAATTATTTCGGCGTTGGTTGATAAATCGACAGTCGACTTGCCCGCTTCGATGGTGGAAGCCGAACTCGCCGCGCGCGTCAGAAACCTGATGCAAAGGATGGGCATAGACAGCGAGGAACGCCTCGATTCAATAGTACGGATGAGCGGTCGCTCCATCGACCAGTTGCGGGATGAATGGCGACCTGAAGCCGAGCACGCGATCAAGACCAGGCTTGTGATGGACAAGCTAGTCGAAGCGGGCAAGTACGAGGCTACCGAGGACGATATTGCCGCCGAGTACGCCAAGATGGCCGCGGAATCGAGCATGTCGGTCGAGGAAATCAAGGCGGAATACGAGAAGCGCGAGATGTCCGAATACCTGAAAGACCGCATCAAGGAAGATAAATTGCTCGCCGATCTCGAGAAGAAAGTGAAGATCAAGAAGGGCAAGAAAGTAGCCTTCGTAGACTTGTTCAAGGAAAATGAGTAATCTTGACCGAGAGGTATACAATGATCGAGAAGATGCACAACCTTGTGCCGGTGGTTATCGAGCAAACCGGGATAGGCGAGCGTTCGTATGATATTTATTCCCGTCTTCTCAAGGACAGGATCGTTTTCGTCGATGGCGAGATCAATGACCTGACCGCCGACCTTGTCGTGGCGCAATTGCTGTTTCTCGCTTCACAGGACGCCGATAAGGATATTGATGTGTATATCAATTCCCCCGGAGGCTCCGTCACCGCGGGTTTGGCGATCTATGATACTATGCAGATAGTGCAGCCGGACGTGAAGACGATCTGTGTGGGGCAGGCCGCGAGCATGGGAGCCTTGCTCCTCGCCGGCGGCGCCGCGGGCAAGCGTATGGCCTTGCCGAGTTCCAGGATCCTTATACACCAGCCGTGGGGCGGAGTGCAGGGGCAAGCCTCGGATATAAGCATCCAGGCTCGCGAGATAATAAGGATGAAGCGGATGACCGTAGAGTACTTTGCCAGGCATACCGGCAAGGCCATAGAACGGGTAGCCCAGGATATGGAACGCGACTTGTATATGTCAGCGCAGGAAGCGGTTGAGTACGGTCTGGTAGACAAGATACTCGAACGGAGGAAGAATGGCCCGCTCGAAGGGAAGTAAAAGCGCGGACGCGGATTCGGCGCATGAATGCTCGTTTTGCGGGAAAAGCGCCCAATTCGCCAAACGTCTTATCGCCGGTCCGGGAGTATACATCTGCGATGAATGCGTGCAGGTCTGCAACAGGATCCTTGCAG
>CAZKJA010000516.1:0-2365 GCA_964552925.1 uncultured Treponemataceae bacterium | reverse complement strand
TACCGCTGCGTCGACCGGCATGAGGTAGTTCTGCCCTTTGGACGACTGAACCCCGTGGCCGGCGAAGTAAAAAAAACTCCCTCGCTGTTTGCATCGGAGGCCAGTTCCTCGCGGAAGGCGACGATGGCCTGGTTCATCGTCCTGCGGTCGGCGTCGGTTTTAAGCGTGACCGCGAAGCCGAGTTTTCTAAGCACCCCGGCGATATCGCTAGCGTCGTTCACCGGGTTGTGCAGGTCCGGCAAGTTTGCGTAGTTGCCGTTGCCTATCACAAGCGCTACGCGCTTTTCGGCGAAGGCGGGAGCGGCGGCCAGTATAGCCAGAGCACACAGAAGCACAACTGCCGCAACGGGCAGACGATGAAGTACACAGGAATGTTTCATGATGACCTCCGGACAGGCCAAAGTTTTAGTTAGTTCGTCGAAGCCTGCATCTGTCCATTTTCGACACCGCCAGGAGCGGTGGCTTATGCCCATCCATACCAGTGCTTGTGGCGTTTGATGCCGAGATGCAGGCTTCGACGAACTAGGCAAGTTTTACTAATACAGTGTAGCACCATAGCCGCAAACATCAACACGAGCGGTAGCGGGTTGGATAGATACGTTTTTCAGGTAATCTGATCCGTTAGGGCCAAGGTATCAAGTTCTTACATAAGGATTCCTTAGTTCATCGAAGCTTGCATCTGTACATTTTCGATACCGCCTAAAGAGGTGGTTCATGTCCAAGCATACCAGATGCGGTGGCGGTGGACGCCGAGATGCAAGCTTCGATGAACTAGGTAAGGATTCCGGTGATATTGTCGGCTATTGTGGCCAGATCCATGCCGCGCGCCACGGATGGCGCGCCACAGACCGGCCCGTCCGCCTCAGGCGGACGGGTACGTCAAGGATGACGATACGTCAAGGACGACGAAACAGCTCCCACATGAGTATCGCCCCGGCCGCGCCGACGTTGAGCGAGTCGACGTTGCCCGCCATCGGGACGGCGACGGCGGTGCCGCAGGCGGCGACCACGTCCGCTGGCAGCCCCCAGCCTTCGTTGCCGAGCACCAGCGACACGTACCGTCCGGTCGACGCTATGGCCGCGGGCGCGATGGCTTCCGGCGTCAGGGCCGCCGCGGCGAGTATGTTGCCGGAGACGTCCGGGCTGGAGGCTTTGGTCGGCCCTCCCCTGGCGGCGGATTTGTCGAGCCCGATGTCGACCAAACCGATGCCCCAGCGGAAACAGCCATCAGTGGAGGACGCCGTGCGGGGAAGAGCCCGCGCCAGGTCCAGGTCCCCTATGCCGGCTAGCCGGACGATGGGTATGCCGAGGGCGCAGGCCATCGAGGCGCGCAGGGCCTTGCGGCTGTAGGGGTCGGCGCAACCGGGTCCCAGGCACACGCGCGAGGCGCCGAGGGCGGCGGCGCTGCGGATGAGGGTGCCCAGGTTGTCGGGGTCGGTCACATTCCACAGCACGAGGGCGTGACCCGCGGGAAGTTCCGCGGGATCCGGAGGCTTCGGCCTGTCCGCGAGGGCGAGCGTCCCCCGGTGGAACGAAAAACCGAGGAGCTCGGCCATCTCGGCGCGGGCCATCGCCGCCACCGAGAAGCTGCCGCCGGAAACACCTCGCCACTCCTCCTCGTCGGCGGGGACGCATATCAGCGAGCGAAGCTTCACGCCCTCTTCCAGGGCTTTCTCTATCACGATGCGCCCCTCGCACACCATCAGGCCGGCGCGGGCGTAGTCACGGTCACGGAGGCCCGCGAAGGCGGAACGGGGGTCGGTCGGGTCGATCATGGACGGCAGTATAGCGCGGACTTGCCTGGCGGCGTCTATCCCTGTATGTTTGAACACCTGCGTATGACGCGTTTTCGATTTGGAGGACGGATGAGATACGAGGGGATAGGCCGGCACGCGGCAATGTTCAAGGAATATACGGAAATGCGCGTCCAGGAAAACAGGACGATGAGGATAAGCATCCTGAACGGCGATGTAGTCGGGAACTCGAGGGGGGCGCAGTCAGGCGTCTCGGCGAGGTCATTCAAGGACGGCGTCTGGGGATTCGCCTCGTCGCCCGAGTCCGACGACGCTGCGATAGGCGCGGTGGTGGAGCGAGCCGCGGGCAACGCGCGCTTCCTCGCCTCGAAGCGGGTTGCGAGCGATACGCTGACAAAAGGGCCGTTGCCATCGCGCCCAGGACACGGCGACAGGAACCTGGGCACGGGCAAAGCCCGCAGGAGCCAGAAGGACCTTATCGAGTTCGTCCGTGCCGTCGACGCGTATTGCATCCAGCATTATCCCGGGCTGTCGTCCCGGTCGATATCGCTTTCCTGCCTCGACATGGAAAAAACCCTTGTCACTTCCGACGGCGCCGAAGCCTTCTCGCT
>CAZKJA010000515.1:0-2380 GCA_964552925.1 uncultured Treponemataceae bacterium | reverse complement strand
CTAACATTGTATCTGCAAGCCAATCCGTTCACGGAGCGGCGGCAGGAAGCGGCCCTCGAACACGGGTTCAACGGGGCCGGTGAGGAAGGCGGTGCCGTTCCTGAATGAAATACCGAGTTCCCCGCCGGGCATCCGCACTGTCACCTCGTCGCCCACGAGCCCGAGCCGCCGAGCTACCGCGGCAGCGGCGCACGAGGAGCTTCCCGAAGCCAGGGTGTAGCCGGCGCCGCGCTCCCATATCTCTATCCGTATCACGGATTGCGAAACCGGTTCGAGGAATTGCACGTTGGTCCGCTTTGGGAAGAGGCGGTCGTTCTCGATAAGGGGGCCGAGTTCCATCGCGTCATGCCTCGTGACGCCGGGCAACAGCACGACACAGTGCGGATTGCCCATCGACACGCAGCTGATTTCCAGGTTCCTGCCTCCGAAGCTGTATCCTGCGCCGACGAGTTCCGGCTCCCCGGTCCGCAGTCCGAGGGTTGCCGCCGAAAAATCCGGCGCGCCCATGTCTATTTCGACGACGCGGGCCGCCGCATCGACTATACGCGCCACGACGCCGCCGCCCTTGGTCGACAGGCGGCATCCATCCTGCCCTACAAGGCCTCGCTCATGGAGGTACCAGGCGAAGATCCGCAGGCCGTTGCCGCTCTTCTCGGCCTCGCTGCCGTCAGGGTTATAGATGCGGAGGTCGAGTCCGGAACCGTCGTCAAGGGGTCCGAACAGGATGCCGTCCGAGCCGGGGCCGTAATTCCTGTCGCAAATGGCCTTGACCGATTCCGGCGACGGTTCCCAGCCCGGGACGTCCGCCGGATCCATGACGATGTAATCGTTGCCGAGCCCGTGATATTTCCTGAACTCGATATCGCCGCCGCGCCGCTCAGCCATGGGAGGCTCCTTCGATGGATGACTGCCCCTCGGTGTATATCCTGGGGACTCGTTTGGAGATGGCGCAGACGACCTCGTAGTCTATCGTCCCGAGTAGTTCGGCGACTTCGGCGACCGATGGCCCACCCTGCCCGAAGATTGTGGCGACGGAACCTTCGCGTACATCGGGCAGGCCCGTCACATCCAGCATCAACTGGTCCATGCATACCCTGCCGGTGATCGGAGCGCGGCCGGACGGGAATCCGACAGAACCGCGGTTCGACAGGGCCCTGGAGACGCCATCGGCATAGCCGAGCGGCAGGACCGCGATCCTGGAGTCCCTTGCCGCGCGGAAGGTCCTGCCGTAGCCTACGGTTTCCCCAGCGGGGACGGCGCGAACCTGGCTTACCCTGGCGCGGAGCGCCATGGCGGGAAACGGCTTGAACGGGGGTACGCGCTCCGTCGACGCGCGCAAGCCGTACAGCGCTATGCCCGGCCTGACCATGTCGAAGTGGGCTTCCGGATGGTACAAAAGCGCGCCGCTGTTCGCCATGTGGCGTTTCGGGACGCGGACGCCCACGCGCTCGATCCCGGCGAGCGCCGCCTCGAAGCGTTCCAGTTGCGCCGCGGCGAAGGTGACGTCGCCCGAGTCGGAATCGGCGAAATGCGAACTGACGCCTTCGAGCCTGGCGCCTGGCATGGTGGATATCTCGAGCGCCACCCTGCCGGCGTCCCCTGGCGCGACGCCGAGCCTGGCCATTCCGGTATCAATTTTCAGGTGAAGGGCCGCCACCCTGCCCTGGCCCGCGGCCTCGCTGGCTATAAGGCGCGCGTTGTCCGCCGATATCGCCGTCATCGACAGCCCCCAGCCCAGCGCCCGCCTCGCTCCCTCGGTGCCCGTGTAGCCGAGCACCAGGATGGGACCGGTGAAGCCGGCGCGCCTGAGTTCGATGCCCTCGTCGACCAATGCGATGCCCAGCGACACGGCTCCGGCCTCAAGGCACGCGCGCGCAGCCTGGACGGCGCCGTGTCCATACCCGTCAGCCTTAACGACGGCGCATAGCGAGGCTCCCGGCGATAGCACCGACAGAAGCCCCCTGACATTATTCCTGATGGCGGAAAGGTCGACCTCCGCCCAGCATGGCCTGTCTATCATCGCTTTTTCCCCTTCACCTTGGGGTGGATCCTGGCGCCTAGCCTGCAGAAAGCCACGCGGCCGTCGGGACCTCGCATCAGTTCGGCTATCGCGTCTTTCCGGGGTTCGTCGAGGATGAGCAGGCGGTCGCCTTCGAGCATGACCGCGCGCATCGGCGGTTTACGCGGTCCGGCGGGGCTGTCGGGCCTCGGGAAGCCGCCGCGGGGTATCTCCCTCAGCACAAGCCCGTCGTCCCGTCGCCGCAACGTGAAGGCTGAAACCGGGAGCTCGTAGGTCCCAGCCACGTCGTCGAGAGCCTGACGGCTCGCGGGCAAGCGCTTGTGCCCGGGCTGCTTCGCGTCGAACCACAGTTCCGCGGCC
>CAZKJA010000514.1:0-2392 GCA_964552925.1 uncultured Treponemataceae bacterium | reverse complement strand
CGAGGGACGTTTTTAACCAGGCCTTCCTGCTCCAGCTTGTGGAAGGCATCCTTGAGCGGGGTCATGCTTACACCGAGCTTCTCTGCCACCTTTTCGTACAGGAGGCGTTCGCCGGGGGCGTAGGAGCCTGAGAGGATGTCATCCTTCAGCTTGGTGAAGACCCTCTCGCTGAGCGTTTCGTTTTTCATTCCATCCTGCCATGGTTGATCAGGGTTGCGGCCACCGCCGTTTCATGGAATCGCCGGTCCTTTGACTGCCGGATCCATGCTCCCGGCGGAAAGCCGTCGATCATCCCGCTACAAGGCATATCTATACCCCCTGGCAAGGGGTTCTGTCAATCAGATGTCGATTCAAAGATGCCCCGACTATGGTAAATACTTGCAATGAAAGAAAATGATAAATAAAATATTTTATAAAAAATTTTATTGACAGCCGTGGGTATCGTGGTATCATGCATCAATTCGCGGGAGGATCGTTCATGCACCCAGTTTCAAAGCCGTATGCGTTCTCGAAGATGAAGGATGTAGACCAGTTCCTTGCGACGATGAGCGCGGCGGGCATTCCCTTCCCGGTAGAGCGGGACATGTCAATCCTTGGCGAGCCGGTACGGCTGGGCGGAAGGACAATTCCCAACAGGATCTGTCTCCAGCCGCTCGAGGGCTTCGATGGCACAAGGGAAGGGGCTCCTTCCGATCTTATCTTCAGGCGCTACAAGCGTTATGCCAGGGGAGGCGCGGGCCTCATCTGGTACGAGTCGATCACGGTCGCCGACGACGGCAGGTGCAACCCCCTGCAGATGATAATCAAGAAATCCACGATCAAGGAAATCAAGAGCCTTGTCGAAAGGACCGACAAGGAAGCCATCGACTGTTTTGGCCGCAAACCGTACAACGTGCTCCAGCTGACGCATTCCGGCAGGAGGAGCGTCGACGCGAACTGGCGTTCAACGCCGCTCGCCGTCGTGGCCAATCCGTACATCGACCACCACAATTCCATCGACGGCCAGTCGGGGACGTTGACCTTCGCCACCGACGAGAAGATCGAGCAGATAATCCACGAGTTCATAGAGGCGGCCGTCCTGTCCGTCGAAGCCGGTTTCGATTCGGTGGACATCAAGGTCTGCCACGAGTACATCCTCCGGGAGTTGCTCGGCGCCTTCAACAGGCCCGGCAAGTTCGGAGGCTGTTTCGAGAACCGCACCCG
This sequence comes from uncultured Treponemataceae bacterium, assembly GCA_964552925.1. Taxonomy (GTDB): domain Bacteria; phylum Spirochaetota; class Spirochaetia; order Treponematales; family UBA12059; genus SZUA-370. The sequence goes on along the minus strand of CAZKJA010000514.1, from coordinate 1,189 downwards.
CGCGCTGTTCGACATCATCGACGGCGTCAGGGCGCGCGTCGGCGACTCGATCGACATTTGCGTGAGGCTGAACGCCTACGATTGCATCCCGTATCCGCACGGTTGGGGCATGGTCAAGGAGGATGGCGTTATGGCGCCCGACCTTGCCGAACCGATACGCCTGTGCCATATGCTTGTCGAGAAGGACGTGCGCTTGATCAACCTGTCCACAATGATGCCGAGGTACCAGCCCTACGGGCGCGGTTACCTCGCCGAACTTGAGGATGACGCCGTGATCGAGCCGTACAAGGGCACCTACGACCTGCTGAAAGCGACGAAGGAGATCAAGGCCGCGGTGCCCGGCGGCATATTCGTCGCTACCGGGTTGACATGGCTCGAACAGTTCGGCGGGAACGTCGGGGCCGGCGGCGTGAAGGAAGGCTGGTTCGACATAGCTGGCTATGGCAGGCAGGGCTTCGCCTATCCTGATTTCGCCAAGGACATCCTGACCAGGAACACCATGGATCACGGCAAATGTTGCATCACCTGCGACAAGTGCTACGACCTCATCCAGAAGGGACACACCGTGACGGGCTGCGTCATCCGCGACCCCGAGGTGTACCTTCCGCTGTACCGCAAGTACGTGCAGAAGCTCGATCCGGTCGCCGCCGGCGGAGGGAATTGATATGGAATACAGGAAGCTGAACCATACCGACCTGATGGTGAGCCCGATCTGCCTGGGCACCGTGAACTACGATACCGCTGTGCTTTCCAAGGCCGACTCGAAGCGGCAACTGAGCCAGTTCATAGAGATGGGCGGCAACTTCGTCGACACGGCCCACATCTACGGCGCCTGGGAGCCGGGCTGCACCAGCCGCAGCGAGTTGGCGATCGGCGAATGGCTGCGGGAGACCGGCCGGAGGGATGAGCTGGTGCTGGCGAGCAAGGGAGCCCACCCCGAATGGGGCAGGATGGATGTCCCGCGCGTCAGCCCGCGGCACATCGAGAAGGATCTCGACGAGAGCCTCGGGTACCTCGGGACCGACTTCATCGACCTGTATTTCCTCCATCGCGACGATCCGGAAGTTCCCGTCGGGGCTATCATCGATTGCCTCGACGAGGCCTGCCGGCAGGGCAAGATCAGGTACTACGGGTGCTCCAACTGGAAGTTGCCCCGGATCCGCGAGGCGGCCGCGTACGCCGCGGCCAA
>CAZKJA010000513.1:0-2423 GCA_964552925.1 uncultured Treponemataceae bacterium | reverse complement strand
CAATTATCAACGCCATCGCAGCCGCGGAGGCGGCCGACAGTCTCTTGCCGCCGAAAACGACAAGGTTCATCGTGGACAAAAGGGGCGTCAGGTATGCGAGCGCCCCTATCGTCCTCGGGTCGCCCCGCTTGAGCGCCGCGTCCCAGGTGTAGAACGCGCCGCCCATAGGCCCGAGGCCCAGGAGGACCAGGTGGACCGCATCCGACTTCGTAAGAACCGGCAGGGCGAGGCTACCCGAGCTGGCCAGTTCCCCGACCGCCCACAAGCCGAGTGAAAGCACCCCGGATACCAGACAGAAGAGCCCTACCGCGCCGGTCGGGAAGGCCGGCACGCGCTTGGTCAAGAGGGAGTAGCTGGCCCACACGAACGCGGCCAACACGGCAAGGGCGTACCCGGGCAGGCCTGCGATGTCGAGGGTCAACCTGCCGCCACCGACTACCAGGACGGCCCCGCTTAACCCGAGCACGGCACCGAGGACGTTACGCGGCGCCAGGGAGTAACCCCTGAGGTAGACCGGTGCGAGCGCGACTATCAGGAGGGGCCACAGGTAGTTGAGGATGTTCACCTCGACCGCTGGCGCCAGCCGGAACGCGGCGAACAAGAGCGCGTGGTAGCCGAAGATGCCGCCTACGCCGACGGCGAGGGTCAGGGCCGGCACGCGCCAATCCTTCATGCGGACTATGCCGACAAGGCCGCCTATGCTCAAGGCGGCGCCTACGGCAAAGAGGGGCGGCAGGCTCGCTGTGCCCGCGCTCATGAAAGCCAGCGTGCTCCATATCACTATTGTGAAGAGGGCCAAGGCTATCGATGCCATGTCAGTTGCCGAAAACCTTCAAAAGCGCCTTGGCCAGCTTGGCCAGCTCCCCGTCGTCGAAGTCGGGTGGCACTGTCGATGGGGCATCCGGCCGCGGCGACACGAGCGCGCCGCCCCCGAGCGCGGCCCTGAAAAACTCCTCGTGGCGCGTATGGGGGATTCTGGGGGACAGGTAAGGCCCCGAGCGTTCGAACCAGGCGCCGAGCCGTTTGTCGAAGCGGGTCCACAACTCCTCGCCGTACCCGTCCCGGACGGCTGATTTTAGGCTCGCCAGTCCTCGGGCGGCCGCGTACAGCGCCTGGGCGGGGACCAGGTCTCCGGTTTGTCGGGCGAGGGCGGCCATGGCCTGCGACCCGTCCCGCGCTATCAGGCACCAGGGCGCGAACGGCCGGGGGCAGGGAAGGCGGGGCATGGCTAGCTCGCAAGCGGGCGGCAATAGGGCGAATGGCCTCGCGATGGCGAGCGGCGTCGTCCCGGCCGCGGCTTTGGCCCGCTCTTCGCTGGAGAACACCCTTACCGTGGAGAATCCGGGCCAGGTCTCCCGTACCGCCTTGAGGAAACGGGCTTCGTACAAGCCGGGGTAGGGCCGCGTGAGCCCCTTGTCGGCCGCGTTGGCGGCGAACGTGCGCGTGTTCCGGTCGCGCTCCCCGAGGATGCCGCGACCGTCGTCGAGCCATAGGTCGAGGAAGCGGCGTCCGTCGGCCGCGTAGAGCCTGTTGCCGCGCGTGCGGCGTATCGGCGGCAGGAGCCGTAGAAGATCATCCATCGCAACTCCGATCTTCAGTCCGAGATTATCTCGAGCTTTCCTGTGAACTTCGGGAAAAACTGGAGGGTCCGGCCCGTCTCGAAGCGGACCATTACGCACACGCCCGCCTCTCCGCCGGGAGCTACCTTTATGATGCGGCCGGAACCGTGGTCGTCGTGGTAGACGGCTGCGCCGGCCTTCCACTTGCCCGTCGCCGCGGCCACCGACAGATCGAGCTTGCCGCCGACCTTCCGCAGGAGAGCGCCGGGCACCTCGGCCAGGAAGCGGGACGGCTCGTAGTCCATGGTCCGGCCCCTGAACAGGCGCCGCCGGCAATAGGTAAGGTGGAGTTCGTCCTTCGCCCTGGTCAGGGCTACGTAGAACAGCCGCCTCTGCTCCTCGAGATCGTCGCCGGTATCGTCGTCGCGCGGGAACAGGCCCTGTTCCATGCCGGTGATGATGACGAGCGGGAACTCGAGGCCCTTTGTGTTGTGCATCGTTATGAGAGTGACGGCGTCCGCTCCCGCTTCGCCGGAAGACATAGTGCGGTCGAGTTCTACCGCTTCGAGGAAGTCCGACAGGCCGGTGCGCGTCGCCGGGTAGTCGCTGGCGGCGTTGACGAGCTCGTCGAGGTTTGACGCCTTCTGGCTGCCGGCGTACTCGTCCTGGGACTTGTGGTACTCGAGCAAGCCGGATTCGTGGACGGCGAATTCGACGAGCCTCGACAACGGTTCCTCGCCGCTGCCTGACGACAGCTTCCTTGCCGGGCCGACCGGCTCGTCGTCGGGCCTCTCGGTCGAGGGGCCGAGGCGCGAGGCCATCGAACGCATCAAGGCGGCGAAGGCGTCGAGGCCGGCGCGGGCC
>CAZKJA010000512.1:0-2434 GCA_964552925.1 uncultured Treponemataceae bacterium | reverse complement strand
GCATCGTACGACGAGACGCTCGAATCGTGGGTCAGGATGCTCGAATTGCGCGACCAGGAGACCGAAGGCCATTCGCGCAGGGTGAGCGCGATGACCCTGGAACTCGCCGAAGCCCTGGGGGTAAGCGCCGACCTGATGCGTGACATCAGGCGTGGGGCCCTCCTCCACGACATAGGCAAGATGGGCGTGCCGGACTCGATCCTGTTGAAGCCCGGACAGCTCACCGAGATGGAAAGAGCCACGATACGGCTGCATCCCGGCTACGCCTACGAGGTCATCCAGGGCATACCCTTCCTTTGGAAAGCCGTAGACATTCCCTACTGCCACCATGAACGCTGGGACGGCAGCGGGTATCCCCGCGGGCTTGCGGGAACAGCCATCCCGCTGGCGGCCAGGATCTTTTCCGTCGTAGACGTATGGGACGCGCTGACCTCGGATCGACCGTACAGGCGTTCGCTCGGACCGGAGGAATCCGCGGCTATCATAGCCGCCGGAGCGGGTAGCCAGTTCGACCCGGATGTCGTCGCGGCGTTCCTGTCGCTCAGGCGCGGGGATATCGCCGCTTGCTCGAATCCTCAACGCGTCCCGAGCGCGCTCCGTATCCCGGCGTAACTGTCGTCGAGTTCCTTCGCTCGTCGCATGTACCTGCGCAGGAGGCGGGTGGACACGAGAAGGACCGCGATGGCGCCGAACGCGAGCATCGAACCCGAAAACAGGCAGAAGTCGTACAGGCCATGTATCAGCACCGCCGTGAGGAAGCCTTTTCTCCTTATCGTCGCCGCGGTCCGGGTATCGCTCTCGCGCTTCGACAAACCTATCCAGAAGCCCATTATACCGGTCGCCGCTGCGTGCATGGGAACAGCGGTGAACGCGCGAAAGAGCAGGATCCACCCGCCGTTCAGGCCGTACAACAGGTTCTCCGCGAAGGCGAAACCGAGGCTCACGCAGGCGGCGTACACTATGCCGTCCATCACCTCGTCGAAGGCGGGGTTGTTTACGATATAACGTCTCAAGAAAAAGTATTTAACGCCCTCCTCGACAAGCGCGGCCGTCACGAACGAGGTCCATGCTATGCCCAGCAAACCTGGAAAGCTCTTCGCGGGTATATCGACAAGCAGTTCCAGGGCGATCGCGGGTATTGTCGCCAGGAAGCCGTACAGGACGCTCCTCCCGACAAGGCCGACCGGCTCGGGCTTGGCCTTGTCGGCACGGTAGAAGAGGACGACGAGCACGGCGGCAGGCAGCGCCGCGCCACCCACGAGAATCGCGATATCGATCATCGCGCGAGTATAGCGCGCGTACTTTGCTTTGGCGATACGCGAAAATGTGTTGCCTGGCACGTCGCAACGTAGTAGTCTAGCGCGCAAAGCTTGCCGCAAGGAGATTACCCATGGATAAGAAATCACTCGAAGCTACGGCGACCTCGATACGCTGCCTCTCTATGGACGCGATACAGAAAGCCAACTCAGGACACCCCGGACTTCCGCTGGGCGCCGCCGAACTCGGCGCTCTGCTGTACGGCGAATTCCTCAGGCACGATCCGGCGGCGCCCGCCTGGCTCGACCGCGACCGCTTCGTGCTGTCGGCGGGGCACGGTTCGATGCTGCTGTATTCCATACTGCATATATCTGGATACGATGTGTCGATGGCCGACATCGAGTCGTTCAGGCAGATAGGTTCGCGCTGCCCCGGACACCCCGAATACGGCGTGACGCCCGGCGTCGAGACGACGACCGGTCCCCTGGGGCAGGGCTTGGCTACGGCAGTGGGCATGGCGATCGCGGAATCGATGCTCGCGGCCCGGTTCAACACGAGCAAGCGCCGCGTGGTCGACCACTTTACCTGGGTGCTCGCGGGAGACGGCTGCATGCAGGAAGGAATCTCCTCGGAGGCGGCATCGCTCGCGGGTCACCTGGGGCTCGGCAAGCTCGTCGTTTTCTACGACGACAACGCGATCACTATAGACGGCGGGACCTCCCTATCGTTCAACGAGGACGTAGGCGCCCGTTTCGCCGCCTACGGCTGGCACGTATCCAAAGGCGACATGTACGACGCCGACGGGCTCCGTAGGCTCGTCGCTTCGGCCAAAGCCGAGACGGGGAAGCCCAGCCTTATACTACTCAAGAGCATCATAGGCAAAGGCGCGCCCACGATGCAGGGCTCTCACAAGGTACACGGTGCCCCGCTCGGGGCGGAGGAGGTCGCTCGCGCCAAGACGGCGATGGGCGTACAATCCGACGCGATGTTCCACGTCGAGGAAGCGGCCACAACCTTCTTCGCCGCCCGGAGGAAGGAACTCGCGGCGGAACGAGCTGCCTGGGAGAAGACCTGGTCAGCGTGGCGCGCCGAAGAACCCGCCCTCGCCGCGGAGTTCGACGCGATCCGCGCCGGCAAGGCGCTCGCGCCTGTCTCCTGGCCCGCCTGCAAGACGGGC
>CAZKJA010000511.1:0-2438 GCA_964552925.1 uncultured Treponemataceae bacterium | reverse complement strand
AATTTCGCATCGATTTCCTGCGTAACCGCCCATAACACATTCTGTGCATTCCATCCCACACAGACTGCCCCCGAGCATGTTCCGGTACGCCTGTAATTCTGACGCTTGAGAGCCATGTTCCCGATAAGATCACCAGTTTTCTGCATCATGGAATTCCAGCGATGGATCTTGTTACCCGTGAAGGTAGACGTCGTCGTATACATGTCAGAGAGATCCGGATCGTTGGACGCATCGAAACTCAGGCAGTGGCTTTCGACTGTTCGCTTCGTAGCCGGGTGAGTAGTGACATCATCGATCAATTTTCCAAATTTATAGATGTTCGGCCGCATCTTCCGCAGAGAATCAAGATAGTCGTTCCTGGTTTTCAACGCCATACAATCTCCTGGTTGCCTGAGCCTCGATTGCCCAAGCAATAAAATGTATAATCACGCAATACATATACATCTTCACATGATCATATCATCGGATCATAAACCCGTGCTGGCTGTTTGTCAACAAATATGCAGTAAAAGAAAAGCCGCCATAGTCGACTGGAGCAGATTTGGAAGCGGAGGATATTTTTTATCGTTCTGGCCGGGATTGGAAGAGAAACCCATTCATATGGCATGCGAGCACCGAGACGAGATGCGACGCCGGGATCAGTCCGATTACGCGGGCCTTGCCGCTTTTATTTGAACACCAATGAATTACTCTAAACTCTTGGCAAGGTGCGAGATATTCGGGCTAGCTGTTGCTAGCCACCAAAATAAGGATGCTGGATCCGCACGTCATCGCCATCTTTCAGAAGTATCGAATCGTACTTTTCCGGGTTGATGACTTCTCCATTTATGATGAATGCCAATAAACTTTTACCCGTCTTTGCCATTATCGCTTTGATCATGGGATCGTTTTCAAGCTTTTTCTCATACGCCGAAACAAGCCCGGACAAAGGCATACCCTGAACAAACTCGCAATCCGGAGCCCCGATGAGTGCGCGCATATTCCCTCCGTTTCACGTCAAGAGGACCCTGAACAGGAACAATCCTTCGCCGGCCCCTTAAGTGGCATGACTTCGAATTCATTTTTCCATAGATCAAACTGGATCATTCCATTTGCAAGAGCCCCGCTGTTTCCCGAAAGGTATTTCAAGCCTTCGTCAGCAGCCAAGGTAGCGGCAAAGGAAGCTGTCGTCCCTAACACACCGGTAGAATCAATCCAGGAAATGTCGTCTTCAGCTCTTAGAAAAGGATAAAGGCAACGCAGGCAAGGCGTGACCCCGGGAATTATAAGAAAAACGCTCCCGCGACCACCAGCCACGCCACAATACATCCATGGCTTATTGTTTCTTATAGCGGCATCATTGACTATCATTCTTGTAGCAATATTGTCCAAGGCATCGAAAATAATGTCGACGCCACTAATCAGCTCGTCAATATTATCGTTGGAAATATCCATGACTCTCGCATCGACCTTAACCTGGTTGTTTACGGCATGCAACTTGATTCCAGCTACTTCTGCCTTGAGGGCATTTCGGGCCGCATCCTGCTCGTCAAAAAGAATCTGGCGATGCAGATTGCCAAGTTCTACCCGGTCCCGGTCAATCAATAGTATACGCCCGACTCCAGCGCGAACCATCAAATCAGCTATCGTTCCTCCGAGCGCTCCGAGGCCCGCCACCAATACAGAGGATTTCTCTATCCTTGCCTGCCCCTCCTGGCCAAGGAAGACACGCTGCTTCCCATACCTATCGCTCACCAGCCCACCTACTTTGTATGATCGGTTTGCTCGTAATACTGCAAAAGGCATAGTCGAAGATCTTCGATGTGGCTCCGTATTTCCCGTACGGCGCGCTCCTTGTCACGGACTTGAATGGACTCGAGGATTCCCTGGTGATGATCAAATGAATTGCTTACCAGATCCGGAAAGTGCTCGTACATATCGTTAGTAAACGTTTGCATCAAGCCACGTAGCGTAACGTGCATATGGATAAAGTAGCGATTGTGCGAGGCGTTGGCGATCTGACAGTGAAAGGACACATCCTCATTCAGGTATGAACGGTAATCACCCTTCTCGATCGCCTGCTGCATTTTTTTTACCGATTGCGCCAACGCAGCCAATTCTCCTTTGGTCATGCGTTCAACAGCATACTCGACCGCAAGAGATTCAATCCATATTCTTGCTTCGACCAATTCCAAGGTAGCATTTGAGTCGGCCAACAATGGTCCAGGTGGATTCTCAACCCAGAGGTCGGGATTCTCAGCCTTCAGAATTGTGCCGACACCAGGACTCTGGGCAATGATGCCAAGCTTGGTAAGGCGGTTAAGCGCTTCCCGCAAGGATGGCCGACTGACACCGAGCTGTTCTGCGAAATCAACCTGGTTCGGGAGTTTATCACCCTGATGTAGTTGACCAGTACGAACCATATTTTTAATTTCTTCAACCACAAGGTCGGATACTTT
>CAZKJA010000510.1:0-2447 GCA_964552925.1 uncultured Treponemataceae bacterium | reverse complement strand
CATAATGGCGACGGCTCGGTACGCCGAGACGACGGCTCGGTACGCCGAGACGACGAGGCCGCCAGGGAAGCGTTCTACGCGCTGTTCGCCCTCCAGCACCGCGGGCAGGAATCGGCGGGCATCGCTTCGGCCGACGGCAGGCGAATGTCGATGCACAAGGCGCTCGGCCTGGTTTCCGGCGCGTTCTCCGAGGCCGACATCGCCGCGCTTACGGGGCACATCGCCATCGGCCACACACGCTATTCGACGACGGGGGAGCCGAGCGTCCGCAACGCCCAGCCGTTCCATATCGAGACGATGCACGGACCGCTCGCGCTGGCGCACAACGGCAACCTGGTCAACGCGCCGGAACTCCGCCGGCGGCTGCTCGAGCGCGGCGCCGGCCTGTCGTCGTCATCCGACACGGAGGTAATGGTGATGATGCTCGCCGCCGCGCCGGGAGCCACCTGGCCCGAGCGGATCGCCGCGTGCATGAAGCAGTGGCACGGCGCCTTCAGCTTCGCGCTGCTGACGAGGGACGCGGTATACGCGGCGCGCGACCCGTGGGGATTCAGGCCGTTGTGCTCGGCGCGGCTGCCCGACGGCGGCTCGGCGGCGGCGAGCGAGACCTGTGCGTTGGCGACGCTCGGCTGTTCGGGCGCGGTCGACGTCGAACCCGGCCGCATAATCGAGCTCGGGCCCGACGGCCCCGTCGACCGCGGCGGCGGCGAACCGGCTTCCCGGCGCGCCTCGTGCGTCTTCGAGTACGTGTACTTCTCGCGGCCGGACAGCGTCTGGAACGGCGCCTCGGTGCACGAGGCCCGCAGGCGTTTCGGCGCGGCCCTCGCGGGCGAGTCGCCCGTCGACGCCGACGTCGTCATAGCGGTGCCCGACTCGTCGATATCGGCGGCGATCGGATACGCGCAGGCTTCGGGCCTGCCCTACGACGAAGGCTTCGCAAAGAACCGCTACATAGGCAGGACCTTCATCCAGCCGACGCAGGCGCTCCGCGACCTCGGCGTCGCGCTGAAGTTCAACGCGATGCCAGGCACTGTGCGCGGCAAGAGGGTCGTCGTAGTCGACGACAGCATAGTGCGCGGCACGACGACGGGGCCGCTCGTCCGCCTGCTCCGCAAGTCGGGAGCCTTGGAAGTCCACGTCCGCATAGCCTGCCCGCCGATCAGGCACCCCTGCCACATGGGCGTCGACATGGGCTCGTACGACGACTTGATTGCCCACCGCGTGTCGGTCGACGGCATACGCGCAGCGGTCGGCGCCGACAGCCTCGCGTACCTCTCGCTCGACGGCATGATGCGGGCGCTCTCCGACGCCGGGGCGCGTTCCGCGACGGGAGCAGACTGCCGGTTCTGCTCGGCGTGTTTCTCGGGCGACTATCCCCTTGACGTCGGCGGCGCGGCCGGCAAGAACGGATTCGAGGTCATATGAAGGTGTTACTTGTCGGTTCCGGAGGGCGCGAGCACGCGATCGCGCTCGGGCTGTCCGCGTCTCCGCTCGTCGGCTCGCTGTACATCGCGCCTGGTAACGCAGGCACAGCCGCGCTGGGAACCAACGTGGCGATCGCGGTGACGGACGTGTCGGCGCTCGCCTCGTTCGCTATGTCCGAGGCGGTCGACCTCGTCGTCGTCGGGCCGGAGATACCGCTCGCGCTCGGACTCGTCGACGCGCTGGCAGAACGGGCGCTGGCAGCGGGCGTAACCATACCCTGTTTCGGGCCGAGCCGGGCCGCAGCGGAGCTGGAGGCCTCCAAGTCGTTCTCCAAGGCCTTGATGACGGAACTCGGCATTCCGACGGCGGCGTACGGCTCCTTCAACGATTTCGAAAAAGCCGCGGCCTTCGTCGAGTCAGCGCCATGGCCCTTCGTAGTCAAGGCGTCGGGCCTTGCCGCCGGCAAGGGCGTCTTCCTGCCGGACAGCGCGCACGAGGCGGTCGGCATACTCCACTCGATAATGGCGGGAGGCGCTTCCGCGCTGGGCGAGGCCGGGCGCGAGGTCGTCATCGAGGAGCGCCTGTCGGGCGAGGAAGTCTCGGTGATGGCCTTCTGCGACGGCGCGCGCATCGCGGTGATGCCGAGCGCGCAGGACCACAAGCGCCTCTACGACGGCGACATCGGGCCGAACACCGGCGGGATGGGAGCCTACGCCCCCCCCCCGGGCTGCCCGCCCGAGCTTGCAACGGAATACGCCCGCATCGCGATAGAACCCGTCGTCCGCGAGCTCGCCTCCCGCGGGACGCCCTTCGTCGGCGTGCTGTACGCGGGTATCATGATCACGGAAACCGGCCCGAAGGTGCTCGAGTACAATTGCCGCTTCGGCGACCCCGAGACGCAGGCGGTGCTCGCGCTGTTCGATGGCGACCTGGCGGCTACCCTGCTCGCGTGCGCGCGGGGCGACATGCGCGCCGCTCCGCCCGCCTGGAAGGCCGGCGCGGCTGCCTGCGTCGTTATGGCG
>CAZKJA010000509.1:0-2449 GCA_964552925.1 uncultured Treponemataceae bacterium | reverse complement strand
TCAACTACGCGATAGCCAACCGCGGCGGTTGCCACCTCAACGCGTACCCGATAGCCCTTGAGGCGCTTGTGCGCTACATCCCGCAATACACCACGCTTTCAAAGGTTTCGTGGGTAGCCTTTTTCGAGGATTTGTTCAGCGCCGTCAACTCGGTCCAGACATGCCAGTTTTCCGTCTTCGGCTACATACTCGAACCGCCAATCGCCAAGTACACGCCCAAGCCTCTCCTCAAGCTAGCGATGACCTTCATGCCGTCCGTCGCCCAGCTTGTTCTGGATTGGAGCGGGCTCACGCGCCTTGTTGCCGCGATAACCGGACGAAAACTCGGCATGCGCGAATTCCTAAAATCCGGCCGGAGGACCCACGTGCTCGAACGGCACATGAACGTCCTCTGCGGGGTTACATCCGGAGACGATACGCTGCCCGCGCGCTTCCTTACGGAAGCGGTAACCAAGCACCCGCGCAAGAGCGTGGTGCCTATCGAAAAACTCGTGAAATCCTATTACCGGAAGAAAGGCTACGACGAAAAGGGAATCCCTAAACCGGAACTGCTTAAAAAACTGGGTATACCGAGAACATCCGAAAGGTAAGACCCCGGGACGGCTTCGATAGTCAGAAATCCTCTGTAACAAAGGGATTAATAACCGATACTCCCCTATACGTCTGTCCGCTATTCAGATCCTCGGAGAATACAATCCCGCAATTCGCTTTTTCGGCGGCAGCAATTATGAGCGCATCGCAAAATGACAACTGTGAAATGATACTGATATCTATGGCTTGTTCAATCAACTACAGATCATTATTCACAATTTCCATATTGTGAAAATTGTGAATAATATTTTTTACAGCTATCGGATCCGCATGCAGCTTGTTCGTGGAAACAACATGAAATTCTTTGATGACCTGAGTCGAAATTACCGCTCGATGCGACTCCCTGCCAGCCTGGAGAATACCATCATTAATGGAAAGCGTTATGTTCTTCATGCATCACCTCGCACACTGGATATGTGCGCACACATTAATTGTCGAAAACATCCGATAAAGGTCAGACCCCGAATTCCACGAACAATATGCGTGTTCCCTCATCCTCGATCAGACAGGAAAAACCCGGCTCCCCCCGCGGATTTGCGCAGGATCTTGTCCATCGATTTTCCCTTTGCCAGTTCATCAACCAATTTATCCAGATACCGGACTTTCCGTATCACCTTGTCTTCTATTTCCTCGACGCGATACCCGCAAATCACGCCGGTTATCAAGGAAGCATCGGGATTGAAATCCGGAGCCTCGGCGAAGAAGGTCTCAAAGTCGCAGCCATCGTCGATACGCCGCTGCAAAGCCTGCTTGTCGTAGCCGGTTAGCCAGAAAAGGATTTCGTCCACTTCTTCCCTGGTGCGTCCCTTCCGTTCCGCTTTTTGGATATACAACGGGTAAATGCTTCCAAAAACCAGCCTATAGACCCGTTCAGGGTTCATGCTGCTTTTCATTCGTTCGGCCATAGCATCCACCTTGAAAATATCCTTGTCCCACCCCCTGAATTCGTAATATTTCTCCTTAGGTTCACCGGTCCAACCGTTTATGCCTTTTTTCCCGAGTACGACTATATGGATGTACAACACTGGCACGAAGGACAGCCCCAAGAAGATAAACGCGACAGTCCTTCCAAGAAAGACAGAGATCGCGACGAATACGATAAGCACGATCGTCGTCTTCGTGAGCTTCCTGTACCTGGACGTCCTTTCCTCGAAATGGCCCATAAGGATATTTCCAAACAACAAGATCAAACTGAAAATGGATAATTCAAACCAGATTGCATCGATCGACCACATGGTTACCTCCCGATCATCTACATGCTTGCCATGATTAATATAGCAGTTTCCGGATCGGGTTCAAAATCATTATATTTTCAATCATCAATCCGATCCGCGTGATACATCGCAAGTGACGATGGAAATCAGGAATGGGAGGCATGCATATGGGACTCGGCGCTTTTTCGGTAAGCCTGGCGGTCAAGGACATACACACGTCCAGGGATTTCTACGAGAAACTGGGATTCGACTCATTCGGCGGCGACATCGAGCAGAACTGGCTTATAATGAAGAACGGGGACACAATAATCGGGCTGTTCAAGGGGATGTTCGACAAGAACATACTCACCTTCAATCCAGGCTGGAACCAGGACGCGAAACCCGTAAAGGAATTCACCGATATCAGGACGATACAGGCACAACTGTCCGAGAAAGGCATCGCCCTCACAACGAGGGTGGCTGAAGGCACCAGCGACCCTGGCAGCTTCACACTGACGGACCCCGACGGGAACAATATCCTATTCGATCAATTCGTTTAGCGTTGCGACGCCAGCCGCATAATTCCCAAAGTGGAGGACCAAATGAAGTCTTTCAAGATAACGACGCGAATGGATTGACGACCCGTATATCTCCGAAGATGCCTT
>CAZKJA010000508.1:0-2454 GCA_964552925.1 uncultured Treponemataceae bacterium | reverse complement strand
CTCCGATACTACCATCGCCGACATGGGCTCGCTGGCTTTCTCGAGCGCGGCAAGTACCGCGGTCCTGGCCTTGGTCATGGGCCGGTACCCCGCGCGGGGCTATTGCCAGGGCGCTTGCCGGAGGCTTTCGCCGCGGCGGCGGCCGATACCGCGAGGAATACGGCCCCCGCGAGCACGACGACCATAGCGCCCGCGGGCATATCCAGCGACCAGCTCGCCGCGAGGCCGGCAAGCGTGAACGCCGCCGAGAGTATCGTCCCGACTATCATCATGCCGGCCAGGTTCCTCGACGCGAAGCCGGCGGTGCCGGAGGGCAGGGTGAGCATGGCGATTACCATGACTATGCCGACGAAGGTCTGCAGGAGCACGACGGCTATCGCGGTGACCGCGAGAGTCGCGAGAAACACGACGTCGGTCCGCACGCCGCGGACGCGGGCGAACTCCTCGTCGAAGGCGCTCGCCTGGATCTGGGGATAGAAACGCCAGGCGAGGAACACGACCATCACATCGAGGATCGCCATTAGAACGAGATCCCTGCCCGTCACGAGGAGTATGTTGCCGAACAGGTAGCTCATCGGGTCCGCGTAGCCGGGCGTCTTGGCTATGAACAGTACGCCGACGCTCATCCCTATGGCCCACACGGCGTTGATCACGGTATCCTCGCGCTGCTTCGCCTTGAGCGATACCAAGCCGATCACGCCGGCGGCGAGCACCGCGAACACAAAGGCTCCGGCCATCGGCGGCAGGCCCGGCATCGCGCCGCTCGCGGAAAGGAACAAGGCCATGCCTATGCCCCCGAGCACGGCGTGCGAAATCGCGCCTGCGAGCCCGGCGATGCGCTTGACAGTGACGACGGCCCCGAGAGTCCCGAAGAGCACCGCCGACAAGAGCCCCGCGGCAAGCGCGTTCCTGACGAACGGCATAGCGGGATCAAGGATCGCGAGGAGATAGCCGTTCATTCGTCCGCCTCCCCGCCGCAGCACGATTCTTCCGGCAATTCCGTGTCGTGGAGCACCTGGAGCGCGGCTCCGCCGTACTGCTCTGTCGCCACGTGGTCCGCCGGCTTGGCCTCGTGCTTGATCACGCTCCTGCCCGCTCCACGTTCGCCTACGCAGAAGACCGCGTCGGTGAGGGCGGAAACGAAGCCGGTGTCGTGGGTCACTACAAGTATCGTCGTCTTGCCCTTGAGGGCGCCCAGGGTGCCGTACAGCCTCTTCTCGCTCTCGGCATCCATGTTGGCGGTAGGTTCATCGAGGATGAGGATCCGGGGTTCCGTAGCCAAAGCCCTCGCGACGAGGACTCGCTTCCGCTGCCCGCCGGATAGAGCCGAGTACGGCCGCCTGGCCAGGTCGGATACTTCCACCATCTCGAGCGCGCGCTCTACCGCCTTCGCGTCCGCCGCGCTGAACCGTTTTCCTGTCGCCGAGAGTCGCCCCATCCTGACGACTTCCTCCACGGATATCGGGAAGGCCGGGTCGTAGGAGGCGTTCTGCGGAACGTATCCCACGGATATCCTGGCCGATTCCGGCGGGAGCCCCAGGACCGTTACCTTGCCGCTACCGGGATGGGCGAGTCCCAGTATCAGCTTGAGGACCGTGGTCTTGCCGGCGCCGTTCGGGCCTATGAGCGCGGCGAACTCGCCTGAATGTATATGGAAGTGCGCGGCGTCGAGAACCGTCGCGTCGGCGTATGAGAAGGATACGTCCTCAAACCGTATCGCCACGGTTCCGCCCCCCCGCGTCACTGGACTGCCTTGGTCAAAGCCATGCCGATCCGCTTGATATTGTCCAGCCAGTCCGGCGCCAGGGCGTCTATCGGTTCTACCACCCCGCCAATTGCCTTTGCCACCGCCTGCGCCGCGCTCACGGGAAACTGCGCCTGGACGAATATTACCTTTGCGCCGTCGGCGCGCGCCTCCTCTATAAGCCCGGCCAAGGTTTTCTGGGTCGGTTCCTTGCCGCCGGTCTCCACGGCTTCCTGTTCGATGCCGAATTCGTCGAAGAAGTATCCGAACGACGGGTGGTAGACGAATACCGGCTTGCCTTCCAAAGGCGCAAGCATGGTTTTAAGGCTGTCGAACGCGGCGTTGATGTCCTTGACGAAGGCGTCGTGGTTCTTCGAGTAGGTCGCGGAACCGGCGGGATCGTACAGTGAAAGCGCGTCCCTGATGTTCCCGGCCATGGCGATGCCTGCCTGCCTGCCTAGCCATACATGCTGGTCGGAACCGCTTTCCTCCGCGTGCCCGGCTTTCGCCTCCTCGCCATCGTGGGTGTGGGATTCAAGCTGGCGATACTTGATGCCTGCCGTCGTGTCGACTATCGTCAACTTCGGGTAGAGCGATGCGATTTTCGGCTTGAGGGCTTTTTCGAAATCGACCCCTATCGAGAGCCAAATCGGGGCAGACGACAGGGAAGCCATCTGGGCGGGCGTGGGTTCGTACGCGTGCGGGCTCTG
>CAZKJA010000507.1:0-2470 GCA_964552925.1 uncultured Treponemataceae bacterium | reverse complement strand
GCCGGAGTACCGCCGGAGGACAAACCGTCCCATGTGACGTTTTTTTTAGGCCACTTGTCGGAAAAACTTCGTACGATAATACCATTGTTATCGACTATCTCGAGCGACCAACTTTCGATAGCGGCCAAGGTCGATTCCGCATCGATCGTGATGCTTACTGGAGCCTTGAATCTCCCGTCTGAAAGCAACGATTCGTCCGGCGAGATAATGATCTTTCCAGAAGGCGGCTCCGTATCCAGGATAAAAGACGTGCTTTCAGTGGTGAAGGTTGTAAAAACAGCCGAGTAGTTAATGTTGAGCACCGCGGTATAGATACCCGCCGGCGCCATGATGCCGGACTCTCCTTTTCCATTCCACTTCAGCATCGATGGAGCGCTCGAGCTCTTCCCGCTAAAAGTTTTCATCACAGTCATGCCGGTTTTTATTTCCACTTTCCAGGCTTTGACTGATTCGGGATCCCCGATCGTCAAGGCCAGGTCGATAGTGTTACGCCCTGCTCCTGCCATCGGTGAAAACCCGTCGACCTCCGTGGAAATACTGCTTGCGGCGGGTAAAATGAGAGCCGGAACTTGCGCGCTCGTTTGACAGGAGCCCAAAGCCATCGCGAACAATACCGACAGCCCGAATAAAATACCGCTACTTTTTCTCATTGACAGCCCCCATGGCAATAGAAATATCCCCTGAAGATAATTACATCGGAATTGGGTTTTCCATTCGTCAGCAAATCATTCAGGATCCCTCGCCTATGTAAGTTGCCTATTTAAAGACATCTCGTCTGTATGAAAGCGTACAAAGGCAGAACACTTCGAGATTCTGCCATTTTGTCACTGATCGATGAATCCAATCTCCCTGGAAAAGCTATTTCTTCGATTTGCCCTGTAAAATGCCAAAAACAAAGGATCCGAGCGCCGCCGCTCCGATATAAGGCCATGGATCCTTGCGCACCATTGTATCGACACCTGAAGCAAGATCAATCAGCTGCTCTTTGCCTTCTTTGTACGTCTCCTGAGCCTGGTGCCCAAGTTCCTCCGCTATCCTCCCGAACAAGGCAATCAAGCCCGAATATTCGCTCGCAACCATAGCCTTTAATTCTGCTTTCTGACTCTTTGCCATCAATCGTATGCCTAGATGGTAATGATGCTTCTGTTATATTTCCGTACGGTTGCGCACATTGCGCTTACTGGATAAGTTATTCCAGACAGATTGCCGATGCGACACGATAGACTACTCCCATCGTATTCCGGCGGGATTGTGGAAGGAACATGCATACAATCGTGTCGAGTTCGATGTCGGGGTACGAATAACCCGTTGATTCTGGGGGAAACCATATGGATTTCATTGACCTTCGCAGCGACACGGTCACTTGGCCAACCGAAGAAATGCGTCACGCAATGGCTGGCGCCCGCGTCGGAGACGACGTATACGGCGACGATCCTACGGTCAACGAGTTGGAAACCCTTGCCGCCAGTCTGACAGGGAAGCAAGCCGCTATCCTCGTACCAAGTGGAACATTCGGCAACCAACTTGCGATTTTTACCCATTGCCCGAGGGGAAGCGAAGTTATCCTGGGTGAAGATTGCCATATCGTCCAGCACGAAGCCGGCGGCACGGCAGTCATCGCGGGCGTTCAACTTCGTACAGTCGCCACGAAGGCTGGAGCGTTGACCCATGACGACGTTGCCTCGCGTATCCGCGGCAACGACATTCACTACCCTCCCACTTCGCTCCTGTGCCTCGAAAATGCCCATTCGAACGGACGCGCCATCCCTCTACGAGACATGGACGATTCCGTAAGCGCAGCCAGGGATGCCGGTGTTCCGGTCCACCTCGATGGTGCCCGTTTGTTCAATGCCGCGGACGCCCTCGATGTACCGCCCGAGGAAATTGCCAGCCGCGCCGACTCGGTGATGTTCTGTCTCTCAAAGGGGCTATGCGCGCCAATCGGATCAATCCTCGCCGGCTCGAAGGATTATATAGAGAAGGCGCGACGCAAGCGCAAGATCATGGGCGGAGGCATGCGGCAGGCAGGTGTGATCGCCGCCGCCGGGCTCCTTGCCCTCGGTCCAATGCGCGAGCGATTGCATGAAGACCATGCGCATGCCAGGACTTTGGCCACCGGGTTGTCGAAAATCGCCGGAGTCACCGTCGATTCTGCCTCCATAGACATCAATATAGTCTTTTTCACCGTCAATCCTGATCCCGATCCCGCTCGCATCGTCGACCACATGCGCTCCCGCGGAATCTTGGTCAATCCTCCGGAAGGAGGCAAGCTCCGTTTTGTCTGCCATTACTGGATCCGCGACGAACACCTGCCCATCATCCTGGACGCCCTGCGCTCCGCCATCACATGATTGGATGACAGCCAGCCTCCGTGCAGAGCACGTGTTTCCCCCCCCCACCCAGGCGCCGTGCGCAACACGCGTTTACCCCCCAGCCACCCGTAGCGCCTTCGGGCGCACACCTCGTCCAC
>CAZKJA010000506.1:0-2473 GCA_964552925.1 uncultured Treponemataceae bacterium | reverse complement strand
GGATGCGCATGCCGGAAAGATCCTTCACGTTCATGACCGGCTTGGCGGTGTAGAAGTTGCGGAAGCCATTGTACATGTCGGCGATAAGGACGACGCCCTGAGCTTCGAGCTGCTTCGACCACTCCTTGAACAATTCGGTATCGGGCAGCTTCTTGAGCACGGCCGGATCGGTCAGGATGTAGGGAGCCATCAGGATGTTCATGTCGGGGATGGCGAACTGGCTGGCGAGCCGTCCGGGATCGGAGGGAACCACCAGCGGTACGCCCATCTTCGCCTGGGTCACCAGGGCGTTGGTGTCTCCGGAGAGCGCGCCCGCGACCAGGACCTTCGCGTCGAATCGGCCATCGGCGTTCAGGGCATCCGCGACGGCCTGCATCATCTTGCTCTGCGTCGTCGTCGCCGCTTCCGTACCCGCGAAGGTCACTGTGATCTTCCCGGCGGAAGCCGGCGCGTCACCTTGGCCGCCCGCAAAAGCCGTCGCGGCGAGCATAGACATGAGGGCGGCGAGCACCGTCAAAAACCTGATCCGTTTCATATGTCCCCCTTGTATCGATTTGGACGATCAAGAAACAACCATCCAGACGCGAATGATAGGAGTGGAATTCCTGACACGCCTTCAAGGAATTACTTATTAATCTCCACGATATTATGTTGGGCGTACGATTTTTGGTATTTCCGGTAGTCAGAGAACACCTGGCTTGCCAGGTGCGAGTATGTCCTCTCCGGACTTGAAGTTCTTTACGATGCGCGCCTTGCTGGCTGCCTTACCCACCTCGATACAAATCCTTCCCGAAAGACATAGAAGAACATTCCCCATACTTGTATCCAAGAGACGGGAAGCGCTTTTCAGGACGCCTCGCTTACCATTGTTATTATATATTGTTTTTGCCATATTCAGCTTACCCAAGGAGTTTACATGCGCGTATCCATCAACGCCTCTCGCTGTCCCCAGAACCATCCCTGCCCGGCCATACGTTCCTGCCCCAGCGGCGCCTTGACTAAACGCGGATACGCCGCGCCGGAGATCAATCCCCGTAAATGCACGGACTGCGGTCGCTGTACCCGTTACTGCGCCTTTGGAGTGATCAAAGGGAATTGATCCGGCAATCTTCGGGTGCCTGCGATCGATCGAGCGGGCCATAATCGTGCACTAAAACGAGGGCATTCCCCTGACCGAGCCCTTGGTTCGACATTTTCTTGACAAGCCTTGCTCGGGGGTAGAATCTATCGGTCGATTCATCTCTTGAACCGCGCGGGTTCGCAAGCGAGGTACGAAATGCTCAATACAAGACTCGTGACAAGCGCGCTTGCCGCCCTGATCCTTGCTATGGCGACATTCACCGCGGATTGCAGGTCGGCCCGGTCAGAGATTACTCAAGCCGTTGCCAGGCGACAGGATGCGGTCGCCTCGGGAGACAAAGCGCTCTACATGAGCCTCCTGTCAAAGCACGATCCGGAGTACATCCTCGAGCAATCCCGATGGTTCGATTACAGGTTGACCGCGACAATCGCCGGTTTCAGGCTCGAACTTGAAGCGCTGAAAAAGATCGGCCGCGACGAGTACATCGCGACCGTCAGGCAGACCTACCGTATCGGCGACGCCGCCGAACCGCGAGAGGTCGCATACCAGCAACGGTATGTCCGCGTGGACAATGCCTGGTTGGACGCTGACCTGTACCTCAAGGAAAAAGCATCGGATCATTTCATCCTGAAATACCAGGAATCCACCAACGAGACGATTGTCGCCAGGATTCTGGAACATGCCGAATCGGCATGGTACTCGGTCCGCCGAGCTTACGGAGACGCTCCAGCGGGCAAGACGACGATCAAGGCATTCACCGATAGGGAACTGCTCCGGCAAAGCAGCAAGATTACAATCGGCAGGCTGTTCAACGGTTGGGCGGAACCCGGCGAGTCAATCAAGATGTGGGTACGGCCTGATTCCCGCCATAATTACAAGCCGATGATCGCCCACGAGCTGGTACACAAGCACACGCTTTCGATTGCGGCCAACCAGTGTTCCTGGTTCACCGAGGGCCTTGCCAACTGGTACGGCAATTTCGCGGCCCAGGGGGGCGACTACTTGCAATCGGGATACCATGTAACCTCGGACTACAATCGCAGCATCGCATGGCTGGCGACCAGCGACTCTCAGATGATAGACAACGATGCGGACTGGGCGATCTACGGCGGCATGGCCGGCACGATCATACGGTTCATCACGGAACGCTACGGCAGGGAGACGCCGCAGGCTCTGGTACTGGCGCTTGCTTCCTACCCGCAGGACCGGCCCGGGTACGTCTACGCTCTGCATGACGCGGCGATGCGGGAAGAGCTCGCCGGAGCCATCCATACAGTGCTCGGTATAAGCATGGACAACCTTGAATCGGAGTGGAGGACCTGGCTCAACCGTCAGAATAATTAGTAGTTCCTCGAACCATGTTGCCGCATCAGCGGGCGTACATGGGCAGGT
>CAZKJA010000505.1:0-2475 GCA_964552925.1 uncultured Treponemataceae bacterium | reverse complement strand
GCGCACTATGGAAAGGAGCATTTGAATGAGAAGGCCGTTAGCAATTATCGTTGCCGCTCTACTGATCGCGAGCGCCTCCGTCGTCTTCGCGGATGAAGCCGTCCTGATAGATTTTTCCCTCCTCGGAGCGGATATCATCGAGGACCCGGTGCAAAAAGGCGTGATGACCCAGAACAAGGCGACCATGATGGATTTCTCCACCGTCGCGGGGGCCAGCTACACCGACGAGCAGAAGAAGCAGATGGCTATTTCCCTGGCCATTTCCAATTGGGATGTTGTTCTCGCTTCCTCGTCCAGGACGAACGAGCGCCAGGCGCTTTCGTATACCAAGGAAGCCACCATAGCCCAGGAAGCCAAGCAATTCGCCGGTTCAAAGGTATTCGGCGTCCGCGTGGCGTTCCCGCTCGAGCCGTTCAATTCATGGGCCAGGATCCAGCCTCCCTTCGACGTTCCGGCTTTCGAACCCAAGGCCGATATCGACGATGCAGGAAAGATCACCCCCAAGGCAGACAAGCAAGGGGCGGATCCGGTGAATGCCAACCTGTCCCGATTTGAAGGCGCCTACAACGCGGAATCCAAGATCACCACAGCCCTTGGCGTCGTGAAGAATGTCGGCGTCATCAAGTCGATCGCGGTCAACGTGAAGGGCCTCAACTTCCCGCATGGCCTGTCGCTCGTTCTCAAAGACAATGATGGCAACGAAAGACTTATGTTCATGGGTTATCTCAATTTCGACGGATGGCGCGAGCTTCGCTGGGATAATCCCCAGTACATCTCCGACGTACGCAACCGCGAACTCAGGATCGATCCGCTCTATCCGCGCTCGACCCCGTTCGTCAAGTTCGCTGGATTCGTCATTACCAGGGATGCAGCGGCCGTCGGCGGTGATTTTATCGCCTACGTCAAGGATGTCAAAATCCTTTACGACAAAGCGGTGTTGGAGCCCGTACGTGACATCGACGACGAAGCCATCTGGGGCATCGTCGGCAAGAAGGAAGAAGACCGCAAGCGCATGGAGAGCCAACGCTTCGGCGCCTCCCAGGTCATGCGGTATCTCGAGCGCATGAAGCAGGAGAACAAGACCGAGTTTACACCTGAAACGAAATAATAATTCATAGCGCGTTTCAAATAGTGTGCCGCCCCGCAAGGGGCGGCATTTTGCTTTATTCACTTGCCCCAACTATGAATACATCGTATCCTTTCTTTCGATGGACACAATAGAAAGCATTCCTGGCAGGGTTTTGTTGGAAAAAGCCTACAACGCAAATATTTCGGAACTGGAACTCATACTGTCCCGGATGCTGGCGAGGATACAGAAAGCAATAGCCGGAGCCGGAATTTCACCCGCTTACAAGCATCGTGTGAAATCATTCCAGAGTTATTTTTCCAAGACCCTTAAATTCTACAGGGATGCTGTATCCCGCAAATGCGACCCGCTCGATATAACGGACCTTCTGGCGGTTCGTATAATTTGCCCATTCATAGGGGATCTGCAGAGGGTTGAGCAAGCGTTGGCAATCGTCTTCTCGATACGCGAAGTCGAGAGAAAAGGTTCGGAGCGTTCGTTCAAGGAATTCGGCTATGAATCCACGCATCTGCTCGTGGAAATCCCTGAAGATGTGCTGGATGGTAACAGTTTCCTCACGCCTCCGGTATGTGAAGTGCAGATACGAACAATTCTGCAGGATGCATGGGCTGAGGTGGAACACGAGTTGGTGTACAAAGCCGAGTTCACCCCTTTCGACGAACCAATGAAGAGGAAATTGGCAGCCCTGAACGCCAACCTTACCCTTTCTGACATGTTGTTCCAGGAGATACGCGATTATCAGCACCAGTTGACGAGTGAACTAGCAAAGAGAAGGGTCGCGTTCTTCAAAAAAATCGAAGACGCGATCGACAAGGAAATTTTTACCAGCTTGAAGGATGCCCCCCGATCAGAATCAAGCGATATCAAGCTGCCGGCCTGGCTCGGCCCATGGAAATCTTTGGATGATTTGTTGCTCGAAGCCTTGAACGCCCACAACCGAAATGATTATATAAAGGCGATCGATATCTACTCCCACATATTGGCGATGGACCCAAAACCGGAAATTCGTGCCTTGATCTTCAAGCATAGAGGTATGGCGTGCTTCGCCGAAAGCCGGTACGACGAGGCAATGGAAGATTTTACCGCCGCGATGAAACTGGATGCCCAATGCCATAAGTCAGCGTACTACCGAGGGGTGGTGCATAGCGTAAAGAAAAACTATTCGGCCGCGGTGGAGGATTTCAGCAGGGCCCTGTCGATCCAGCCGTTCCATTTTTATTCAACGTACAGGCGGGCACAGGCGTATTTTCACCTGGAAGACTATCCGGCTTCGCTCGCGGATTGCGATACTGCGATTCAGCTTGAGCCGGATAACGAGTCGCTTTCCAAACTACGGGGAATGGTGCTTAGAAAATTAAAAATGTGATAAGTAAATAACATCCCCTGGG
>CAZKJA010000504.1:0-2480 GCA_964552925.1 uncultured Treponemataceae bacterium | reverse complement strand
TGTGCTGTTTTCGGCATTGACGATGGACGTTGCCCAGTTTACCGCCGTCGTCGATGGCGTCTGCTGCCACATCAATCCTGTCAGGTTGTCGGTGATCGTACCGTTGCCATGATTCGTGAATCGAGTAGCCGGCCAGGCTATCCCTTCTTCCAGGTCACCGTCATCGTCTTCGGCGTAGCTGGTAGTTTGGCCGGTTTTTGGAAGCCTGATAGTCGGACTGGAAACGATGGTAGCTTGGAAGTCGATGATATAAGGATTCTCGTCGGCATCGGTATTTGGGATGGTTATTCGTGCACTCACCGATCCTGGTGCGGCTGGAGAGAACCGCAACACGAAGGTTGACGAGGAGCTTCCGGGGATGGATGTATCGGGATACTGTATAATCTGAAAAAGCGACATGTTTGTACCGCTGATGGAGATCTTTGGAGTTCCTGTCAGTGTCAAAATCCCCAGGTCGAGGTTGTGTACCCTGAAGGTCCGGTAAATGGGGACTCCGGCCAATACCCCCCCGAAGTTGTAGGATGTATTCGACGCTATGGCTTGATCATCAAGCCAGATTTCTATTTCCGGTATGAGCCCTTCCCCAGAAATCGCGAAGCTGTACGTTCCCGCGTTGGACGATACTTCGACTACGCTGTTTTTCCCTCCCGAGCTCAATGGATCAAAAATGAGGTCAAATGTAGAAGATGCTGCTGCGGGGATGGTGACTGGCAAAGCGCCAATAGCTGAAGCATCCAACACGAAGTCTTCTGCATCTCCTGTCAGGATTTGAATGCCGGAAATAATCAATGGCTGTGTTCCCGGATTGTTAATGGTGCATGAAGTTGGATCGGTCGTCTCATTTCCTGTCCCATCAACGGTCGTAGTTCCCAGGTCGATGGCGCCGCTTCCGTTCTCTATCGTAGAGCCATTCGCGCTTATCGTAATCGACGGTTCAAGACCTGTTCCTCTGAGCGTGAACGTATAAGGGTTTTCATTGCCGTCGGAATTGCCTATGGTAACAAGTGCTTCTTTCAAGCCAAAGCTTGTTGGATAGAATCGTATCGTGAATGATGACGATTCAAGGGCGGCTATCGTACTTGTTGGTGATTCTCCTTGAAGCGTGAACATGGCCGCGTCAGAGCCGCTGAATGCTATCGTTGGCGATCCGTTGAGAATCAGTTCGTGATGGCCGAGGTTCTCGATCGTGAACGATGCTTCGGAGTATGCGCTTGTGGAGACGCCACCGAAGTCGTACGCGCCCGTAGCGGTCTGGATGGCATTTCCTCCCTGCTTGACGTTAATTTCCGCATCGCTTCCTTGACCCTTTATAATAAAACTGAAATCCCCGTTATTCGGATCATTGCTTTTTATTGTTACCGTACCGTACGACTCGGTGAGATCAGTGGGGCTATAGGATATTTGGAACGACACGCCGTTGCCTGGGGCAATGACAGTTGATTCCGGCTGCATCGATATGCTGAATTTTGAGGAGCTTATGGCTACGTATGGATTTCCCGTAAGCGATAGGTTGGATTCATAACCGCTGTTTTTAATCGAAAAGTTGATGGTTTCGACTGTATTGATCTTGCTGAATCCGGAATCATATATAGTGCCATGCTGGATTGAGGTCGAACCAATCAATATCTCAATTTCCGGAATCTTCTCCCTGGTTTCCAGCTCTATCTGTTGAAGTAGGTTGTCGCACGAACTGAAGCTCATCGTTACTGTCGCGATGAATGCTATCAGCTTGAATGCGATGGCATGGCAGCTATGTTTCGTGTTCATTCCATCCACTCCATTGCCATCCTCGCCCCGGTCGCGCTGGCGCGGTCTTCGGAGGCGGAAGCTTTCTCTATATACACGTAGGCCAGCGCCGCGCTCGGCGAAGCCTCCTTGAGCTTCTCGTACCAGGCGAGCGCGGGTTTGAGGTTATCGCGCTCGTACTCGCTGCGGGCCGCACCGGCGAGGGCGTCGGGATTCCTGGCGTCCATTTTGAGCGCCGCCTGGTAGCCCGTGAGGGCGGCTGCGTAGTCGGCGCGAACGAAGCGTATGTTGGCAAGATTGA
This sequence comes from uncultured Treponemataceae bacterium, assembly GCA_964552925.1. Taxonomy (GTDB): domain Bacteria; phylum Spirochaetota; class Spirochaetia; order Treponematales; family UBA12059; genus SZUA-370. Next base: position 433 of record CAZKJA010000504.1, on the reverse strand, counting down.
TCATGCAGTATAGGTTCTGCGCCTTTGCGCCGGCGGCGAACTGCGCCTCGGCCTGGTCGTACAGCCCATAGCCGGCGTAGAGGACGCCAAGCTTGTTGCGGTTGGCGGGGGTGTCGCGCTTGGTCAAGGCTTCCTTCAGGGTCTTTTCCCTGTCTGCCATTTCGCGGGCGGTGAAGCGTTTCCACGAGTCGGCATAGCGTGAAATGACGCGGACCTTGTCGGGAGCGATGACGCGAGCCTCCTCGACGGAGGCCGTCGGCTCGTACAGACTCCACGCTTCGCGTACCGGATAGATCGCCGCATGGTTCCTGGCGAGCGCCTCCTTCCACTGCCTGGCGCCTTCCTGCCATGCCTTGAGGAAGCCGTCGTGTATCATTGTGATCTCGACCGGTATCCAGATTTTTTCGTTATTGACGAGGTAATCACCGGCGCG
>CAZKJA010000503.1:0-2482 GCA_964552925.1 uncultured Treponemataceae bacterium | reverse complement strand
CGCATCCTTGACTTCCCCGAGGTACTCGAGTGCTGCAGGCTCGCGGGCGAGAAGGATTACCTCCTCAAGGTGATCGTCGACAATATCGAGGACTACGAGATATTCACGCGTACCAGGCTGTCGACGCTCCCCGGGATAGACAAGACGAGTTCGGCGATCGTGCTCTCGAGCATAGTCGAGAGGACGGATATAGCGCTGTAAGGATTGCCTTCCCTTCCATTGAACCCCGGCTTCAGGTGCATTAGGCTTGCAACGATGGGTACACTCCAGATCGAAAAATCCTTATTCCGCAGTTTGTCTTCCGGGAGCAAATACCATCCGTCGATTCGCTTCGCACTTGTATTGGCTGTATTCATCGCGATGGCTCCCGCCCTGGGAATAATAATACTCAGCGGCGTCGAATACAGCCGCGCCCTTTCCGACAGGGCCAGGGCCGATTCCGCCAGGCAGGTGGAGACCTTTTCCCAGATCCAGATCAGGATGACCGAGTCAACCAGGCAGCTGCTCTCGACTATCACCGCCCTCCTACGCTTCCGGGATTTGCAGTACGAGGTAGTTTCGGAAATGTTGAAGGCCGTACACCGGCAGAATCCCGAATACCTCAATTTCACCGCGGTAGATTCGCACGGCACCGTGATCGCATCGTCGTTGCTTCCCCAGGGAATCAACCTCACCGACAGGTACCATTTTCGCGAGGCGCTCGACCGGAACCGTTTCACCGCCGGAAAATATGTCCTCAACAAGATCGACGCTACTCCTTCGTTGGCCTATGCCTATCCATTCCAGGACGTGCGGGGCAATGTCGCGGGAGCGCTCGCCGTAATCATGAAGCTCGACCGGTACGACAGTCTGTTCGAGGATATGGGGCTGCCGCGGGATTCCATACTCGGCTTGCTCGATGCGGACGGGCGCCGCTTGTATTTCTATCCTCCGAAGGAATCCAACCCGGTTGGCTCTTTCATCAAGCAAAACGTTTGGAACAACATCAGCGCTGGAGGCGACAGCGGTACTTTCATCGATACGGGATCCGACCAAGTGGAACGATATTATTCATTCAGGAAGCTCCGCCTCGAACCCGCGCAGCCTCCGTATATGTATATAGTGTTTGGGGAGCCGGTAGAGTCTACCGTTAGCGAAAGCCGCATGGTGTTGGTGCGAAACATACTATTGATGCTCGCTGTCATGGTTTTCGGATTGGCCAGCGCCAGTTTCCTTTCACGGTACCTGTTCGGTAAACGGCTCGACCGTATAATCTCTACCACCACAAGCATACGGGAAGGAAACTTGTCGGCAAGGGTATGTCTTGACGGCGACGGCTCGGACCTTGGCTCGATCGGCAAGGCGCTCGACCAGATGGCCTCGACGATCGAGCACCGCGACCGGGAGAGGATAGAGCGTTCGAAGGCGCTCTCGATATCGCTCGAAGAAAAGGAAGTCCTGCTCAGGGAAGTCCACCATAGGGTCAAGAACAACTTGCAGTTGATCCAGAGTCTGCTGGTCCTCCAATCCGAGTCGCCGGACGACATGATAGCATTCGAGCAATGCATGTCGAGTCGCCTCAAGGCGATGTCGATGGTGCACCAGATGCTGTATGAATCGGAAAATCTGAACGCGGTTGACCTCGGAGCCTATACGCGGCGCCTGGTGGAGCTCGCGAAGAGTTCGCTCCAGGGAAGCGCCTTGGTCGAGGTGACGATAGATACCGTCGAAGTGCCATCGGATATAGATGCGGCAATTCCTTACGGACTTATGCTCAACGAATTGCTGACCAACGCGTGGAAGCACGCCTTCGCCGATGGGCGGGGCGGATACTTGCGCGTGCGCCTCGCAGCGAACGGCGAAGTAGTCACGTTGGAGGTGGCCGATGATGGTCCTGGCTTGCCGCCGGGTTTCGTAATCTCGGAAAATTCAAGCCTCGGCTTGCGGCTCGCGCAGGCCCTGGCATCGCAACTGAGGGGTACGTTCTCGTATGGTAGCGATGGGCACGGTACTACGTTCAGAGCCGAATTCCAGAGGTGCCACGTTTAGCCCGATTCCGCTGTGAGATATCCGGGCTAGCGGGGCTGACGCCGGGCGCTCGTGGCGGCGAACCGGTTTATATTCCGCAGGTAGACTTCCGTATAGACAGCGAGACGTCGACGATCACGTCTTCCACCGCTTTCCCTTGTAACAGCTCCAGGGCCAGGTCCACGGCGGCGCTGCCGATGAGCCGCATGTCCTGACGGATCGACGTGAGCGTCGGGGTCGTCATCATGGCTATGGCGCTGTCATCATACCCGATCACGGAAATTTCCTCGGGGACAGCGACATGCTGTTCCGACAGGAAGCGGATTACGCCCGCGGCGACGGCATCGTTCGGCGCGATTATCGCGTCGATGGGCACCATCCTCGCCATGAGCGACTTGGCGGCTTCGTAGCCGGAGCCGAATTCGTAGCCCGACACCTGCAGCATCTCCGGGGAAAGGGGTAGCCCGTCCTCTTC
>CAZKJA010000502.1:0-2486 GCA_964552925.1 uncultured Treponemataceae bacterium | reverse complement strand
ACCATCCCGGTTCACCCTCTTGGTGACTGGATCTATCGTGATCTTGTCATAATATCCGGAATCAGGAACGGGCTTGACGCAGACAGCGATTCGCAGCGGCATCTTCAATACTCCTCAATGCTCGGTACTAGCGCAACAGGTTCCCTGCCACGATCACGCGCATAATCTGAGAAGTACCGCCAGAGGGGATATTCGCCAGGGCATCCCTCAATAGCCTGCCGACAGGATACTCGTTGATGATTCCGTATCCTCCCATCAGGTCCATCGTCCTCCTCGAGGCCCGCACCGCCGCTTCGGTGGAAAAATACTTGGCAGCCGCAAGTTTTGCTACTGCATCTTTACCCTTGTCGTAGGTTGCCGTAGCGTTGTATAGCATTGCTGTAGCGGCCTCGTATTCGATCTGGTTATCAGCAACGATCGACTGCATCTCGGGAATCCTGGAGAGCGGGTTGCCGTATATGGACCGATCATTGGCGAATTTCACAGCCTCCTCAACGCTCGCCCTCAATATACCCAGGGCTATCGCCGCCATTCCCGACCGGCCAAAATTACCAATCGTGTGGAGAGCAACCGCTATACCCTTGCCCTCTTTGCCAACTATGGCATCTGGTCCACACTGCACATCCTTCGCAATAACCTCCCCGGTGACGGATCCTCTCAAGCCGAACTTGTTCTCTTTCCTGCCCGCGCTTAGCCCAGGGGTTCCCGGTGGTATAAGTACGGCACTCAGGACCTTGCGGCCCTTTTCGTTTACGCCGCTCGTACCGGTCCAGATATTGAGGTCCGCAATATGCGAGTTAGTAATAAAAACCTTCCTGCCGTTCAGCAGGTAGCCTGCATCGTTTTTCTCGATGGCGGTAGCCTGGTTTGCCAGATCCGATCCGCCACTCGCTTCCGTTACCGCCAGGCCCCCGATACGCTCGGCCGTGCACAGTTTAGGCAACCATGCTTTTTTCATTTCTTCCGTCCCGTGGTTCAGGATGGCCGCGACAGCCAGGTCATGGGTCATCAAGGCTATAGCGAAACCCGCGCTATGCCTGGCAATCTCTTCCAGGATTATTGCCCTCTCGGTAATCCCCAACCCCGCGCCACCGTACTGCTCCGGAACAAAAACGCCCAGCATACCCTGCCGCCCGAATACCTTGAACAGCTCTGCAGGACACGTATCTTTTTCATCCCATTCGGCAGCATGGGGCGCTACTTCCCTCTCGGCCAATTCCCTGGCAACGCTTGCGAGCATCACCTGGTTATCATTAAAAGATTCAAACACCTATTCCTCCAGTCAAAATCGATCGAGATCATTGCCTGTTCCGGCAACAAGGATACCGAAGATGCGGATCATTTCTTTTTTTGCGGCTCAGGGAATTGTTCTTCGATTCCCATTAGCTTGCGGGCATATTCCGCGTATTCTTCTATCGGTGTGGCGAACCTCACCGTCAGTTTCGCGCCATCCGGAGACCCGCCTCCATGCATGCAACCGGGAACGCCGCCGCCTATTGTCAACCGCTCCGAGAGACGGGCAGCCTTGATTCGCGATTCCCCCGATACAGAGCCCGCCTGATAGTACTGCCGTAGCAGATCGCCATATTCCGGATTGGCAAAATCCTTCGCAGAGGGCATGCAACCGGTCTCGACCATCCCGCCGCCAATTTCCTGGGTCAGGCGTTTCGTCTCATAGGGCAAGGTAGCAACCATGACCTTGTTTGAGTGGGCCGTAATTGGATCGGCGAAGAACGATCCTGACGGATGAACCTTGCCAAGGGAGCACGCGCCTACTCCAAGTCCGAAGTTGATTTGATTATTCATAGACATGGTGACCAATTTGTCAGAGAAGGGTTTGATGGACAAACCATTGGCACGGGCCATTAGCGTTGATGCTCCGATCATGACATCGCCCTGCCCCGCCACGCAGGCGCCGATACACGCCCGATAGTTTGCAGTGAAGTACTGGATGAAGCTTTTCGTAAACTCATACTCCCCGCACATGAAAACACGCTCGTTCGGAACGAAGACATCATTGAAAAGCAACATTCCTTGTGTTATGCCTGTGTTTGGTACCTCGTTCGCATCCTCATCTTCCAGATCCCGAAGGTCGCTCGGGCGGGTCGCCTCGATTATCGTCAAACCCTTTATATCCCTCGGCACTACACATGCAAGGGCAAAATCCTTGTCTTCCTCGGAGTAAATTCCGCCAGGCAGCAGAAAGATTTCCTGGGAAGCCGCGGTGCCGCAGATCATGAACTTGGCTCCACGGATGACTATTCCATCATCACGGACAGCGACCACCCTGAGATTTACATCGAGGTTTACTTGTTGTGACGGCTTGAGGCTACGATCACCTTTTGCATCTGTCAAAGCTCCTGCCACAGTAAGGCCAGCCTCCTCGGATTTGATGATCCAATCCTTCAGCCTGCCTTGATAGCCTGTCCCGAATTTCGCATCGATTTCCTGCGTAACCGCCCATAACACATTCTGTGCATTCCATC
>CAZKJA010000501.1:0-2496 GCA_964552925.1 uncultured Treponemataceae bacterium | reverse complement strand
GAAACCAGGCGGGCGACCCTCGACGACCGCCCCGCCGGCATCAAGGCTTGCCGCTCCGGCTGTTGGGATTCGAGCTCGGAGTCGATTTGGGAACCGACAGCAGCCTGCCGGGCACCACCGCGAAAATTTCAGGCCTGTACATGGCCTCGGCGTTCACCGCGGGCAGGAAGTACAGCCCTTCGTAAGTCTTGTTCACGTTGAACCTGAAGCGCTTGCTCGCCCCGCGGGCGATTGAGAAATATGTCATCACGCGGTCGTCCCGTATGTCCTGGTAGTCGAAGGCGCCTTCCGGAGGGGCGGATCCTTCATCGCCCGAGCGGCCGACCCTGAGGTTGGCGAGTTCCCAACCCGAGGCGGTCCGGTACGTGAGCGCCACGTCGGTCAATGGCTCGCCCGAAGTGTTGCGCACCGAGATTTCGGCTATCAGATCGCTGCCGAAGGGCTCGCGGGCCGGGTCAACCGCCCTTTCGGAGCCGTCAAGATAGCGCACGGCTATCGCCAGGCCCTCCGAGCGCGTCTGTTCAGCCCCAGGCTCAGGCGTGCCCGTAGCTACGACGCGGGCGAACACCTGCGCGGCGCTCGCGTTCTCGAGCTTCAGCGAGAGGGTACCGGATCCCGCGTCGAGCGGAATCCTCGCCATCGCCTTCGTCAGCGTGACAGTACCCGAGCCCCCGGCGTAGCTGTACCGTACAGCGGTCGAGCCGCTGGCCTGCGATTTCAGGTACGGCAGGGCGGCGACAAGCGCGAAGGACAGGTCCTGCGTCGACCATCCGGCGTCAGAGGACAGGTCATCGGCCAGTTTCCTGTACAATGGCAGGCCCCGCGTACTATCGCCGAGGGCATTGTAGGCGTCGAGTATTATCGCCCTGTCGCGCAACAGCGAACCATAGACCTTATCGATGCCGTCGTAGCGCGTGGCGTCGACAGGCGCATCCTTGAGCACCGCCCGCGAGCGGTCCTTCATGCCGGCCAGCGCGTAGGCTGCCGCGAGCTGGTATTGGGCGCCGACCGGGAACGGCGAATACTCGATGAACCGATTCATCGACGCTATATCCGCGACGCCCACGAGCGCCAGCGTGTACAGCCTGTACGCCTGTTCCGCCTTGGAGTAGTCCTGCTGGGCGTTCCACGCGCGCGCCTGGGTCCTTAGGTAGGCCAGCGCCGGATTCATCATCGAATCGGGTACCGTGAACCCCTGGCGGCGCGCCATAGTCAGGAAATGCGTCACGTACGCAGACAGCCACGGGCTTTCCTCGTAGGAGCCAGGCCAGAATACGAAGCCGCCCGAGCCCAACTGGAACCCGGCGAGTTTTGTAATCGCCGCGGCCACATTTGCCCTGGCTGCCTCCGACTGCTCGGGACTCAGGTTCATCGCGTCGCCCAGGAAGAGCTGCGGGAAGGCCTTGCTCGTCACCTGCTCTCCGCAACCGTGCGGATAGCCAATAAGGTAAGCAAGCCTTCCGGAGAGGTCGATAGGCGGCGCCAGCGACAGCTCGAGCCATGCTTCGTTCGATCCGGGCATGCCCGGCATTTCGGCGTCGAGAGTACCCGTGGCTTTGGCGGCCAGGGTCGACGGGAACACGGCGGTCACGGGTATTGCCGACGAGCGCACCGGTATGTCGACGCTCTGCCTGGAAACTCGTCCGCCGGGCCCAGCGGCCTCGACCGTCAGCCGTACTGCCCCCACCTGCTCGCCCACAGCGACCTCGAACGATACGGCCTGCTCGCCTTCCTCTGCCCAGCGCACAATCTTCGACGACTCGCCGACTATCGTCGCCTGTCCTTCTACCTTCATCGACACCGTAGCCTGCGATCCCTTGCCCATGAAGCCGAGCAGGGAAACCGGCACCGTCAGCCGTTCACCGGGGCCCAATACGCGGGGGGCTGTCAGGTACGCCATCAACTCTGCGCGCACCGGTACTTCGAGTTCCCTGGAACCGAAGGCGCCCTCTTTGTTGCCCGCGACGACCATGAGGCGTACCGCGCCTACGTACGGTCCCAGTTCAAGCTCGTGGACGGCTTTGCCGCCCTTGGCGAGGGTGAAGGGCCCGAGGTAGCGGACGACCGGCGGGAAGCGGCTCACCTTGCGGGGACCCGTCACCTCTCCCAAATCGGAACCGCCGATTGAGACGAGCGTCTGCAGCTTGCCGGAGAACGCGCCGGCCACGTCCTTGTAAAGGTCGTACGAGGCCAGGAGGCTGGCCTCCTTGGCGTAGAACTGGTTCCATGGGTTCGGGGTCACGTAGCGGGTAATCCCTAGCAAGCCCTCGTCCACTATGGCGAGCGTATACGTCATCGCCTTGCCCGTGCGTTCCGATACGCTCACCCGGGCCTTCTTCATAGGCTCGAGCGAGGCGGGAGCGGAGATCACCGGATCGAGCCTGGTGGCGGGATCCTCGACCATCACGGGCAGGACGCCGTAGAGGCGTATCGGCAGGTCGTTCAATGTCTGCAAGTGCGCCTGCATGAAGCTGACGTGGACGTACACGTTGGGCG
>CAZKJA010000500.1:0-2497 GCA_964552925.1 uncultured Treponemataceae bacterium | reverse complement strand
GGGCCGTCGGGGGGGCGGCCGGATTGGCAGCGCTTGCCGGCGGGGCGGCTCCCGCCTGCGCCGGTGAAGCGCCGACGGCCGAAGCGCCGAGCATCGCGGAGATTTCAGGATTCCTCAGCACCTGTTCGACGACAAGCCTGATATCATCAGCCAGATTTGCCATGCCGGCTTCCCTCATTCCTCTTTCCATACAAAGACGCCGCCCTGGTCCATCGAATCGACGATCGCGACCACGAGGGTGTCGATCGGGTGCCCCTCGGTGACGGCAGTCTGCCTGCACGAGCTGCCCTGAGCGCAGAGCACCAATTGGCCGCGGTTGGCGCCCACGAGATCGAGGGCGACGAGCCATTCCCCGCGGCCGTTCCCGCGCTGGTCGCAATCCTCGACCAGGAGGAACCTCGCGTCGGCGACGCCGTCGGAGCGCGCGCTCGCGACGACCGTTCCGCGTACCCTCGCCATGTTCATGACGCGGACGCCTTCTCGTAGGTAAAGGCGCCGTCTTTCTCTATCGCGTCGACGATCGCTATGATCGTCGCGTCAGAAGGCTTGCCCTTGGTAGCCTCGGTCAGGCGGGCGCTCGAGCCCGTCACGAAGAAGACGATTTCCCCGGCGTTGGCGCCGACCGAATCGATCGCCACGACGAAATCGCCCTTCCCCTTCATGCTCACGGGGTCGATCTTCTCGAGGAGGAGGAGGGTCAGGCCGTCCATATTCGGGGACTTGTGTGTCGAGACCACCGTCCCCTTCACCCGGGCAAGGACCATCGGCGGCCTTACTTCCTGGCCGGCGCGGGTTTCCTGCCGAGGGGCAGGGTCGCGTCCACGGACTCGTGCGGCCGCGGGATCACATGGGTCGAGATTACTTCGCCGACCTTCTCCGCCGCTCGCTGCCCCGCGTCGACGGCAGCCCTGCAGGCCGCTACGTCGCCCCGGACTATGGCGGTGACGTAGCCCCCGCCTATCCTCTCGTGCCCGACGAGGTCGACCTTGGCCGCCTTCACCATCGCGTCGGCCGCCTCCACCATCGCGGCGAACCCCCGGGTCTCTATCATGCCCAAGGCGTCGTTTGTCGTATCTGCCATATCGTTCTCTCCTTGTTGCTTGCCCGGGACTCAGGCGCGCGCGCTGGAGTCCCGGGTTTCCGTCATATCCGCGACGCGCTCGCCGCGAGAACCCTGCCGCCCAGGTCGCCGAGTCTCGCCTCGACGACTTTCCTGGCCTCTATCACCTCGGATTCGGCGCCCGCTATATACACCCTGCCGAAGGCCCCGAAGCCGACGACCTCGATGATGTTGACGCGGGCGGTCTTCTCCGCCTCGTTGGCGGCGAAATACGCGTAGCCGGCCGGTTCCACCTCGAGGACGTACAGCGTATCGCCGCGGAGGACCATATTCCCGTGGCGGACCTTGTTGATAAGCTGAGCGTGGTGATCGGAGACGTTCTTGATAAGCTGGCTGGTCAATACGCGTGGCTTGAGCCTGCTCTCCTCGGTCATGCCGAGCTCGTGGAGCACGGCTTCGCCGGCCATACGAGCGTCGCCCTGGCTGTCCGAGTGGACCTCGAGGAGGCCGTAGGCGCGTTCGACGATCTGCAGGCCGGGCGTCACGTTCGTCGCCTTGAGGGCTATGTCGGTGAGCCGATTGATCTCGATGCCCGGCGAGATCTCTATGACGCAGCAGGCCTGCATACCGATCGGGTAATACCCCTTGCTGATCGTCGCGATGAAAGATGCGTTCTGGAGCTGGAGCGAGTCCAGGAACACGTACGTCCTGAGGTCGACCGCCATGGTTCTAAGCCCCCTTCCCGGTTCGCCCGAGCGGCAATGCCAGGTCTACCGAGCCGTGAGGCCTCGGGATCACGTGGCTCGATACGACTTCGCCGACCTTCTCCGCCGAGCGGATGCCGGCGTCGACCGCGGCCCTGCACGCCGCGACGTCGCCGCGCACGATCGCCGTTACGTAACCGCCGCCGACGCGCTCGTGACCGACCAGCTCCACATTGGCGGCTTTCACCATCGCGTCCGCCGCTTCGACCATAGCCGCGAAGCCCCTCGTCTCGATCATTCCCAGAGCGTCGTTCGATGCCTTAGACATAATTCCTCCTCATGGTTCCAGCGGCTCCGGCCTTCCCGGATACCTCGTCATTCGCGATTGAGCAACTCCGTTGCGGTCTTCTCGTCGGTAATCAAGACGTTTATGAACTTCTGGCGGACCGCGGCGAGTATGGCGTCCAACTTCGACTCGCCGCCGGCAACCGCTATCCTGGTCTTGGATTCGTCACGAAGCGCGTCCAAGGGTATGCCTATAACTCTATCGTGTACTTCATCTTCGATCAAATTTCCCTTGGCGTCCAGGAATCGGCTGAGTATGTCCCCGACCGCGCCTTTGCCGATCAGGCGATGGAGATCCTGCCCGGACAGGTACCCCATCCTGAACAGGCTCGCCGAGCGCGAAACCTCGCCTATAGACAGGAGGTAGATATCGGCCTTGACCGCTATC
>CAZKJA010000499.1:0-2498 GCA_964552925.1 uncultured Treponemataceae bacterium | reverse complement strand
AGTTCGAGGTGCCGCGCAAGAGGCATACGAGTATGTTGATAACGAAACCGGCGGGAATCTATCATATATTGTTGAACCTCTGTTACTATATCCTGCCATAGCAGAAGGCGTAGCCGCTATTAAAGGAGCGAAGACCGCTTTTGATGCACTGAAGGTATTAAGGGCCGCTTCTAAGGTGGCAGGTGATGGTCCGGTTGTGTTTAAAATCCCGCCAGGAGCAACACCGGCTGAGATAGCGCAGATGAAAGAGTATGCAAGGTTGAGTAATCAAGCACTTGATGCCGGCGCTATTTCCTCGACTGGTAGAGTTAGTACGACCGGCGCATTGCGTGCAGATGCTAGTGCTGCGGCAGCCGCTGAACGTGCAAGAGCGGCGGCAGCCGGAACACCATATACGGGTCAAGCTGGTCACGTTCCCGATACTACATGGGGAGGAGCCGCCCAACCGTTCACATGGCTTGATTTGAGTCCGAGGGTTAACTCTTCTCTTGGCGGGCAAGCACGTTGGTATCCACTTGGATATAAACCAACCGGGTTCACTGTGGAGTAAATATGGACTGGAAGTTATTGATAACCAAGATGGTAATGGTGAAGAGTCAGATTTCTGAGGCTGACAAGGACAAGATATGGCCGTACAACTTCCCAAGAGTTGCCGCATCCGACTTAGAGATAAAGGAATTCAAGGCAACTATCAAGAAGGATATTCCTGACGATTACCTAAGTTTTCTTAGAGCAGCCAACGGGTGGAAAACTTTTTTCCAATTCAATGACTTGTTGGGCACGAGAGATTTAATTACTAATGAATACAAAGAGATTCTTGACCAAGAGTTTTACAGTCTTCCAGAAGCGGTCATTGATGGTGTTGCCAAGAGTGAGCTACTTCCAATTGCGGTCAATTTGTTTGACAGGGATATATTTTTCATCATCCTTAGCAAGGGAGAGCTTTACGGCAAAGTAATCTGGTTTGCCGGGGAAGAGATCGAGCGGTTTAGTGACTTTCAAGAGTTTTTCACGTCCATGATTGCATACAATGAACGTGAACTGCGTAAGTTGAAAGGTCTGCCTGTGTGATTGGAAGTGAGCGAAGCCTAATTAGCAGTTCAAGCTGACGACCCGTTGGGTTGCAGCTTAGCTTGGTCATTAGTTATGCCGCCCCCCGCCCCCTGCCGCGCGAGGGATCGCAGCGAGTAGCCCGGACCGGAGCCGTGTCGTCCGGGATGCATGAGCGAATACGTGGAGGCGCGGCGAGGACCGTACTACTCGCGTAGAGCCCGGTCGCGCATCACGCGCGACGCGCCCGGGAGCACAAGCGAATACGAGACGAAGGGCGCGGACTGGGACTACCCGTACGAGGGCATGCTGGAGGAGCTACGACAAGGGCCAGAGGCCGATAAGCTTCACATTCCCCGACGCGCAAACGGTGTCCTATCAGTATGATGGACTGGGACAGCTCACTACCATTCCTGGCTACGCGTCGAACGGCCAGTACAACTTCGCCGGCAGGCTTACGCGAATCGACGCCGCGAACGGCACCGGGCGAACCAAGGAATGGGACGCCTCCCGGGGAACCCTTGACGGCTATCAGTGGACCGGCACCGGGAAAGACAGCCGCGTCCTCGGTTGGGATATCCGGGGCAACCTCTCCACCCAGACCAAGGACGGGTATTCGGCGAGCTATCTGTACGATGCCCAAAACCGCCTGGTGTATTCGCAGGAAGGCTGGCCGGTAGAAGTAACCAGCAAGGACAACCCAAACGCCCGCTACGGCGTGCGTGAACGCGACGTGGCGGGACGAGAGGGCCTTGATTACACCCAATCGGCCGCATCGATCAAATTCGATTACCACGCCACGAGCGTCGGACTCAATCTTGAGACCGGGCAGAGCATCAACAAGATATTCATCGCCCGGACCGGGAGCCGCTTGAGCGAACGAACGGTAGAGGTTTACGTAAGCCAAAGCGGCGGCGACGGCAGCTGGACCAAAGTAGAAGGGACCACGCTCATCGCCGACCAGGAAGGGGTGACGATACAGTTCGAGTCTTCGGTCAGCGCCCAGTATGTGAAGGTTCACTCGGTATGGGACGAGCGGAACGCGGAGAATATGCCTGTCGACAACAGCGCGATCGCAGGGACTCCCGCCCAGCTGATCGAGGTGTATTCCACCGCAAACGGCCAGACGACCAGCTGGAGCTACGATTCCCTGGGCAACCGGATAAGCGAGGACCGGTATCGCGGTTCCTCAAGTTCTATCGAACATGAGTATTATGAAAACGCCAGCTTGCTCAAAACGCGCGGCGGATGGAGTTTCAATTACGACGCCAACGGGAACATGACCGAGCGCGGCACGAACGGAACCTGGAACGCCGCGGCCGGCAAGTTCACCTGGGACGCGGCGTCCGGAGAACTGTGGATCTATGCCTACGACCTCAAGAACCGCTTGATAGAAGCGAAACACGGCAAGGCCGGAAGCGGCAGCCTCAAGAGCACTGCCTCCTACG
>CAZKJA010000498.1:0-2499 GCA_964552925.1 uncultured Treponemataceae bacterium | reverse complement strand
CCCACAACGAAATACTCAGAGGGTTTGTACATGCACCACAGCACCGAAACGCCCACGAGGTTCCCAAGCTCGCCTGCCTTGATCATGTCGCGGACCTTGTTGATCTGCGGATTAAAGCGACGGTGATGCCCTACCAGGATGCTGACATTGTTTTTCTCCGCGCTCGCTATCAGGCGGTCGGCGGACTCGAGTGTCGTCGCGATAGGCTTCTCCATGAACAAGTGCAAACCCCGCTCGGCGCATTCGGTTCCTACAGCCTCGTGCTCCTCGTTTGGCACGGAGATGATGACGCCGTCCAGCTTCTCGCGATCCATCATCTGGCGGTGGTCCCTGTAGTATTTGACGCCGAGTTCCGCGGCCAGTTTTTCTTTCGCGGGATCCATATCGCAAAGCGCCACGTATTCGCATTCATCCACCTGCGGTGCGGCTCGCGCATGTACCTGCCCGATCATCCCGGCGCCAATAGATGCCAAACGTGCCTTCTGCTTGCCGCTCATTGCTTGCTCCTTGTCATATTCCCGCTTGCCGACGTTGCGCTTCGATAATGGCCTTGGCTTCCGCCTGGTCTTTCACGAGGATCGCCAGGGACATGCCGGTGCGTATCCCCAGGTTCCGTATGTCGCCGAGGAAGTCGCGGTCGAAGCGCTCTAGCTTCAGCGTGTCGCCCCACAGGAGGATGGGTACCTTCCGCTCCCGCCAGTACGCATGCTCCACTGCCAGGTCGTGCATTTCCGGGTTGCCGAAATTGATTCCCCTGAGCGAGGGCGTTTCGACTGCTCCGTGCGTCCAGCCCTTCGGCGGGCCGCAGTAATGCATCGATCCGCCGCCGAACCCCTCGATGATCCTGTCGTTGTAGGTTTTTGAAAACTCCCGGTACATTCCCTCCGAGAGGTTGGCCATCCCCGTATCGTCCTTGATCAGGACCTTGCCGCCAAATATGCATCCGTGCAGGTACATGAACCCGTCGCCGGCGCTGTCGGTGAGCAGTGGATCGAGCGATTTCCTGAATGCGATATACGTTTCAGTGATGACCGACAACAGCTCGTGCAGCAATTCCGGGTAATCGTAAACGCCTAGGAAAATATCACCGCCGACGAGCAACTCCGCTATGTCAAACGGGCCTTGCAAATCGGGCTGGGTCACCCGGATGCAACGGGAGCATTTGGGGTATTCCCTAAGCTTTTCCAGGTAATAGCGATGCGTATCGACGACCCTCTTTCCCAATGCCTGGTAGAGTTCGGGTACGCCCCTGGCGACGACTTTTTTGATTTCCTCATGCCCGAGATGTTCGACCCACGGCATCGTATTGTTGAAAATCTTGCATTCCGCTCCGAACAGCGAGGCGATGATGCCGACTCCGTGGTTGCTCCGGACATGCGGCGGAAAGTCATCCTTGACCAGGACGCTCGTGTAAGTGCTCGTCCCGCCGACGGTCCGGACCAATTCGTTGTACAACATCTTCTCAGGATCGTAGAATGCTTCCTCGTAGGGAAACAACGACACGTCCACGGGCGGAAAGACATAGGTCACCGGTAGGCGCGTTACAGGCTTGTAGCGCATCGCATCGAGATGCAGGCGCTCAGTCGCTCGGACGTGCTCCTCGTCGAGATTCTGTTCAAGGAAGTCGAGCAATGCGTCAAGCTTGTCCATCGCCGTTCATCCCTATTTCATGAACCTGGTCAACAACAGGACCGTCTGCGGGAAATAGGTAATGATCCCCAAGGCGATGATTTCAACACCTATCAACGGCATCGTCTCCCGTATCAGGTCTTTAAGGGATATCTTCCCTACATTCGAGGTAACAAACAGGAGCATACCGAACGGCGGCGTCAAGAGGCCGATCATCATGTTGAGTACGATCATCACGCCGAAATGCACAATGTCAATGTGGTAGTAATGTACCAGCGGCATTATCAGGGGGAGGACGACGAGCTGGGAAACATTCACATCCACCAAGGCACCAAGGATAAGGAACAGGATGTTGACCACGAGCAGGAACTGCCAGGGACTTTTCACCAGATGCGTCATCGTCTCGACGATGACCAGGGAAACCTGTTCCGAGGTGACGATATACGAGAACGAGTAGGCGGCCGCTATTACCAGAAAAATAGTTCCGGTCGTCCGGAGCGTATCCATGACTATCTTGCCAAGCGAATGGAAGCTGAGCGTCTTGTAGACCAGGAACGCTATGACCAGCGTGTACAAGGCTGCTACCGCACCGGCTTCTGTCGGGGTCATGATGCCGGTGTAGATACCAGCGAGCAGGATGACCGGGGTCAGGAGCGCCGGCGCTGCCTTGAGCGTGCTAACAACGAAATGCCGGAAGGTAACCTTGTCGCCAAGAGGGTAATGGCGCTTCCTGGAAATGAAGTACACGTAAATACCCATTACGATGCACAGGATGAACGCGGGCACCATGCCGCCGAGGAACAGCTTGCCCACGGAGGCGCCTGAAATCATCGCGTAGATGACAAACGGAATCGACGGCGGAAAGATCGG
>CAZKJA010000497.1:0-2500 GCA_964552925.1 uncultured Treponemataceae bacterium | reverse complement strand
TGGCAGGATGTGGACGTAGCTGAACAGGCCGCCCAGCTTCTGCCCGATGAAATTCGCGAGCCTTGCCGCCGCAACACTACCACGGGTATCGCCCCGCTTGGGTGGGGCTACCATGTCGCCGTAGGTTATAAGAAGCGAGTCCTTCTCCGTGAAGCGCGGTTCCGCGCCTCCTGCCACCGCCCCGCTTCGCGGCATTCCCGCCATAGGAAGCCTGCCAGCCAGTACTTTTTCGATGAGTCTCGCGGCTTCGTCGGCACGGCCGCCGTACAAGAACGACAGGAGCGTCGAAACGGAGCCCGATACGCTTCCCTTGGATGGTAGTATATCCATATATTCAGTATACGAATCAAACCGCGCCTCGCTAGTATTCCGGCGGTTTCGCCATTATTCCAGAATTTTTTAACGACATATTGACCATATATATTGTTTTCTATATATTACTATCTGCGATTGATAAGGAGAGCATTGTGGAACACCCAGGCAAGCGTTTGGTTATAATCGGCGGCGTGGCGGCAGGAGCCACGGCGGCGGCGAGGGCGAAACGCCTCGACCCCAAGACATCGGTCACAATACTCGAAGCGGGCAGATACGTATCGTTCGCCAATTGCGGACTGCCCTATTTCATATCCAGGGATATTGACAAGCGGAGCGCGCTTATCCTGCAGACGCCGGAAGGCTTCTCGGCCAGGTACGGCGTCGAGGTGCGGCTCAACACCAAGGCCGTCGCGATCGACCGCGCGGATCGCACGGTGACCACACTCGGCCCCGGGGGCGAAGCCAAGATTCCCTATGACGCGTTGATACTTGCGCAAGGCGGGTCGCCCTTCATGCCGCCCATCGAGGGCAACGACGCGGAGCACGTGTTCCGCCTGTGGACAATCCCCGACATGGACGCCGTGCACAAATACATCAACGAGAAACAACCGAAGTCCGCGCTCGTCGTCGGCGGCGGCTTCATTGGGCTCGAGGCCGTGGAGGCCTTCATCGCCAGGGGCCTGTCGACCACAGTCGTCGAATTGACGCCGCAGCTGATGCCCCCCGCCGACTACGAGTTCGGCGTTATGATTGGCCGCGCCTTCGAGTCGGCCGGCGCCAAGGTACTTACCGGACGCTCCGTCAAGACGCTCCGCAAGACCGCAGATGGCGGCGTCGCCGTCCTCGACGACGGCACCGAGATAGCTGCGGACGTGGTCCTGGTATCCGCGGGGGTCAGGCCGAACACCGAACTCGCCAAGGCATCCGGACTGTCGATAGGCTCGGCAGGCGGCGTGCTCGTCGACGAGTACATGAGGACGAACGACCTGTACATCTGGGCCGCCGGCGACATGGTCGAGATACGTAACCGCGTCAGCGGCAAGTCATCGCGCGTCCCGCTCGCGGGGCCCGCGAACAGGCAGGGGCGCATAGCTGCTACCAACGTACTCGGCGGCTCGATGCGATACGTGGGTGCCGAAGGCACGAGCGTCTTCAAGGCGATGGACAATACTTTCGCGATGACCGGCCTCTCGGAAAAGGCGGCGGCGGCACTCGGGCTCGACGCGGCTAACGCCACGGTGCACCGGCACCACCACGTGAGCTATTTCCCGGGAGCAGAGGAAATGAGCCTCAAACTCGTCTACGACCGTAAAAGCAGGCGCCTCTTGGGCGCGCAGGCCTTCGGCAAGGAAGGCGTTGACAAGCGGATAGACGTAGCGGCTACCGCGATCGCCGGCAACATGACGATCGACGACCTCGCCGAAGTCGACCTGGCGTACGCCCCTCCCTACGGCGCCGCAAACGACCCGATCAACATGGCCGCCTTCGCCGCGCAGAACGCCGAATCGGGTTACTCGCCTACGGTGTCCGCGACCGAGGCGTGGAAACTTGCCACCGGGGGCAAGGCCGCGTTCCTCGACGTGCGGACCAACGGCGACAGGCGCAAGATGCCGGTCCCCGGCTCGGTCCACATCCCCCTCGACGAGCTCGACTGGAGGCTGGAGGAACTACCCGCGGGCCCGCTGCTCGTCCTGTCGAGGGCAGGTTACGAAAGCCACATCGCCCTGCGGAAACTCGTCGGCAACGGCCGCGACAATGTGAGCAACGTGTCAGGCGGCGCTTTGAGTCTTGAGTTGGTACCCGGCTTCGTGGCCGGTGAATGATAAGTAGGAGGAATAAGAATGGCAGATCCGATACTGGACATGATCAACGGCGGCGCGAAGATACTTGACGTGCGCTCTCCGGAAGAGTACGAGGACGGGAATTTCCCCAACTCCATAAACATCCCCGTCAACGAATTGCAGTCGAGGCTCGGCGAGCTGGGCGACCACTCGACTCCGCTCGTGCTGTATTGCGCCAGCGGCTCCCGGAGCGCGTACGCCGCCCGCGTGCTGCAGATGGCGGGATTCAAGAAAGTTGTCAACGCCGGCGGGCTCTACGACATGCCGGGGTTCTGAGGCGGTACGCCCAACCCGACAACTGGGCCATACGCCTGTTGTCGGGTTGATTATTATCAAGTATTGTT
>CAZKJA010000496.1:0-2504 GCA_964552925.1 uncultured Treponemataceae bacterium | reverse complement strand
CCGGTAACAGGCGCCACACTCCGCGACCGGTTGGCCGTCGGGGAGCGTCCCGTGCTTGCACGTGGCTCCGCCGATGGGCTCCGCACAGGCGGCTCGCTCGTGTAACCTGGATAGCTCGGCACTGACCCGGAATCTCTGCCCATCGGGATGCCGCGCAGTTCCGCCTCTATCTCCTCGATTGTGGGTTCGCGCGCGATGCCGGCTGTACTTGATTCCTGCCGGATGCCGATGACCGTTCCAACACCGCTATCGCGAGACCCACCAGTTCGGCCAGTCCCGGCACGGGTCTGGCTGCCGCCGCTCATCTGCCCCTTCAGCATCTCGTACGCGGAATCCCGGTCTATCGCTTTCGAGTACCGCGCGCGCATCGAGGAAGCCGCGACGAGGACGACGCGTTCCGCATCCGTGAGGCCGCCGACGCGCGAAGCGGGCGGCACCACGCGTACGCGCTCCACCGGGGTTGGACGTCCCTCCGCGTCGAGGAACGAGACGAGCGCCTCGCCGACCCCGAGCTCGGTTATAAGCGCGGCGGCGTCGACCTTGGGATTGGGCCTCAGAGTCTCGGCGACCGAGTCGACTGCTTTCTTGTCCTTTGGCGTATAGGCGCGCAGCGCGTGGTGGATGCGGTTGCCAAGTTGGCCGAGCACCGACTCCGGCACGTCGAGCGGGCTTTGCGTGACAAGCCACAATCCGACGCCCTTCGAGCGCACGAGCCTGGCGGTCCGTTCCACCGCATCGACCAAGGCCTTCGGCGCGCCGTCGAACATAAGGTGAGCCTCGTCGAGGAGGAGCACAAGCTTTGGTTTCTCGAGTTCGCCGGCCTCCGGCAGTTCCTCGAACACCTCGCCCAGGAGGTGGAGCAGCACAGTCGCGTAGAGCGAAGGCTCGGCCATCAGGCCATCGGCCGCGATCACGTTGACGACCCCGCGCCCGTCGGCCTCGGTCCGCATCAGGTCGGCTATCTCGAGGGCGGGCTCGCCGAAAAACTTGCCGGCCCCCGTGTCCTCGAGAACCAGGACAGAGCGCTGCACCGCCCCGAGGCTCGAGCTGGACATAAGCCCATACTCCGCCTTGAGCGCGGACGCGTTCGCCGTAGCCCACTCTATAAGCGCGCGGAGGTCGGCCAGGTCGAGGACGGGCAAGTCGCGCTCGTCCGCGATACGGAAAAGCAGCCGAAGGGTATCAGCCTGCACGTCGCCCAGTCCCAGGAGTCTGGAAAGGAGCAGCGGCCCGAGGTCGGAGACGGTCGCCCGCAGCGGGTGCCCCCTGGCCCCGGACACGTCCCAGAACACAGCGGGGCTGCCTACCCATGCGGGCTCCGGAAGCCCGAGCTTGCCGAAGGCTGCCGCAATTTTCGGGTTGTCCCCGCCGGCCGCCGCGATGCCGGACAGGTCACCCTTCACGTCGCAGCAGAGCACCGGAACCCCCGCCTTCGAGAAGCCCTCGGCCAGTGCCTGCAGGGTCACGGTCTTGCCCGTGCCCGTGGCGCCGGTTACGAGGCCATGCCTCATCGTCATCGAGAGCTCGAGCGGGATGTCGCGGTTCGGTCCGGGTATGCGGCACAGGTTCATGGCAGTCGGCATTCAATCGCTCCTTGGCGTACATGCGCTCCAGGACTTCGTCTTCTAACGCTACATCATTTCCAATGCCATTATCCTAGCCTCCCGCAGGACAGCGCGCAAGTTGGAGCAGCTCCGTTGCCAAGCGCGCGCGGGATTGCCCATGGTGCCCTCGAAGCGTGTATAGTAAAGCCGCATGAATATTCCGCGCTCAGTCCAGATCGCCTTTCTTGCGGCCCTCACAGCCGGCCTGCCCGCCTGCGGACAGGCCCGAAGCATACCGGAAGCAAGGGTTTACCGCATACCCCTCTCGATGACGCGCGTAGCCGCGCTCTCTGGCAGGATAACGGAGATGACGCCGGCCATCGTCGAACGGATCGTCGACGGCGACACTATAGAAGTCTCCTTCATACCGGGCCTCGGGCTCGGGTCGAAGGAAAAAGTCAGGCTTATCGGGGGGGACACCCCCGAGACTGTCGACCCGAGGAGGCCGGTGGAGCGTTTCGGCAAGGAAGCGTCCGGCTTCGTCAAAGACCGGCTGCTCGGGCGCGCTGTCCGCCTGGCGTTCGAACCGGCCTTGCGCGACCGCTACGGCCGCCTGCTCGCCTACGTCTTCCTCGAGGACGGGACCTGCTTCAACCTCGCCATCGTCGCCGAAGGCTACGGCTTCGCGTACACCAAGCACCCCTTCATGTTCATGGACGATTTCCGCGCCGCGGAGAGAAAGGCGCGGGAAGGCAGGAAGGGGCTGTGGGGCTGAGGTAGTCTCGACTTACGCCTTGTCGGCTGCCTTCTTGAGCCGCGCAGGGGGAGTTCGTGATACTGACTGAAACCTGCTTTGACAAACCGCCGATCCGGCATGATACTGGTGGTAAACGGGCATGGACATTACTTGAACAATCGATTTCGCCCGCTCCCGATGGATCCACCGATCCGAGCGCGAGC
>CAZKJA010000495.1:0-2518 GCA_964552925.1 uncultured Treponemataceae bacterium | reverse complement strand
CACTTCCCCAACGGCGACTTCCTCGAGACCATCCTCAACTCGAGCTTCGACTGGAGCGGCATCCGGCAACCCTACGTCGTCGCCACCGAGAACGACTCCCTGAACGGCGTCGCCATGCTCTTCGGCCACCTCTTGACCGGCACGTCGCAGATATTCTCCGACGTCCGCACCTACTGGAGCCCCGAGGCCGTCAAGCGCGTCACCGGCTGGAAGCCTGAAGGCGCGGCCAAGGACGGCTTCATCCACCTTATCAACTCTGGCGCCACCACGATGGACGGCACCGGCAAGCAGAAGAAAGACGGCAAGCCGGCGATGAAGCCGTACTGGGCGATCACCCCCGCCGAAGCCGGCGCGTGCCTCGACGCCACAAGCTGGCGCTACGCCGACCTGGGTTACTTCCGCGGCGGCGGCTACTCGTCGGACTTCCTCACCGAGGGCGGCATGAGCGTGACGATGACCCGGCTCAACCTGGTAAAAGGGGTAGGGCCGGTGCTGCAAATCGCCGAGGGTGTCACCGCGACCCTGCCCGATGCGGTGCACGACAAGCTCGACAAGCGCACCAACGAGACCTGGCCGACAACCTGGTTCGTGCCGCGCCTGACCGGCTCCGGTCCCTTCAAGGACGTCTACTCGGTAATGGCCGCCTGGGGCGCCAACTACGGCGCGATATGCTACGGCCACGTCGGCGCCGACTACATGACCCTCGCGAGCATGCTCCGCATACCTGTATGCATGCACAACGTGCCCGCAGGCGACGAGTACCGCCCCAGCTACTGGAACGCGTTCGGCATGGACGCCGAGGGAGCGGACTACAGGGCCTGCGCGGCGCTGGGACCGCTGTATAAATAAAGTCAACCGGGTCAGCCTTGAACAGAGGTTCAGCCAAGCCTGTCGGATTGGATAATGCTGTGCGGGGGGAAGAGAAGGGGAGCCCTTCTCTCCCCGCCCACGCCCCCTCGCTCATCCCCGGGGAGTTCATGCAGTCAGAAACTCGCCTGGATACGTACATGGAGCTTTGGGAACCTGTATCCCGCACCGGGAAAGAATCGTCCAGAATATTGTCCGTCTCTCGCTTGCTCGATACCAGTCCTATGCCAATCCACCGGCATTGAACGATACGGTCCGTAGCCGTGCAAAGCAAGCGGTTTTCTGCGTGTTACAGGAATATTATCATATCTTGGGCTTGTCGTAGTTCAGCATCCAGCGTACGCCGAACTTGTCGGTAAGGTCGCCGTAGACCGCGCTCCAGAATTCCACCTTGACGGGGGCGTTGACCGTCCCGCCCGCGGAAAGCTTCCCGAAGAGCGCGTGGACTTCCTCCTCCGACTGGCAGAGCAGCATCAGGTTCATTCCATTGCCCCGCTCGAGAGGCGTCGCGTCGAGCATGTCGGATGCCATGATCCGGATGTTGCCCGTCTCGAGGAGCGCGTGCATCACGCTCGCGCGCATTTCTTTCGGCATCGTGGCCGCGATGGGCGATTCGCTCACGGTCATGATCTTCAGCTCCCCGCCGAGGCACTCCTTGTAGAAGCGCATCGCCTCGCCGCAACGGCCGTCGAATGAAAGGTACGGATTCATCGTCGCCATAAATTTCCTCCTCCAGGTATACGTGATGAACTAGACACACGCGCTCATAGGCGCGCGCGGCTCGACGGGCAGGCTTACGACGAAGCTGGCGCCCCCGAGGTACGAATCTCCTATCGATATGCTTCCGCCGTGCGCCTTCACGATCTCCGAGGCGATCGCGAGGCCGAGGCCTCTCCCGCCCATCCCGGAGGCGCGCGACTTGTCGATCCTGTAGAAGCGCTCGAATACCCGGTCGCGCTCTGCTGGAACGATGCCGGGGCCCGAATCGTCGACGCTGAAAACCGCGAACGCGGCGTCGCCCGGATGCACGAGCGCCAGGACGCTCCCTCCCGCGGGGGTGAACTTGATCGCGTTCGAGATGATGTTGTACACGACCTCGTCCAGTCTCAGGCGGTCGGCCTTGACGAGCGGCGATGCAGGGCCGTCGAGCCTCGTCTCGAGCCGTATCGACTTGGCGGCGGCTTGAGAGGCGAAGCGGGATGCCGCCTGTTCGATGGTCTTCCCGAGGTCGACGCCTTCGAGGGCGAGCTCTAGCTCTCCTGACTCGATGATCTCGAGTTCGCGGAGCGTGTCTATCAGGCGGGCGAGCCGGACCGTTTCCTCGTGAATGGACTCCAGCGTCCTGGACTCGAGCGGCAAGACGCCGTCGATCATGCCTTCGATCATTCCCTGGATCAGGGTGAGCGGCGTCCTGAGTTCGTGCGCGGCATCCGCTATGACCTGTTTCTTGGCGGCGTCGAGCCTCCTCAATTCCGCGGTCATATCGTTGAACGAGGCGGAGAGTTCGGCCAGTTCATCGCGGCCGGCGACTGGAACCGGCATGGCGAGGCCGTCCGAGGAGACCCTCCTGGCGGCGGACGCGAGGATGCCTATGGGCTTGGTGATCTTGTACGCGAAAAGCATGCCCATGGCCAGCGCGATGGCGGCGGAT
>CAZKJA010000494.1:0-2532 GCA_964552925.1 uncultured Treponemataceae bacterium | reverse complement strand
ACCCACGACCTATTGCTTAGGAGGCAATCGCTCTATCCAACTGAGCTACCGGACCTTGGCCCGATACTAGATCGAACCGCGTGGACCTGTCAACGACCGGATTCCTGATCAGGAGGGTCCCCGGCGGGTTTCGGGGCAATGCGCGCGCGCGCGTCGGCCTCCTCGGCAAGGCGTTCGAGCTCGGCGTACGGGTCCTTTGCGGTCTCGTCGTATCCGGTCTTCAAGTCGTCGAGGTAACCGGATAATTCGCCGGCCTTCCTCCGGATTTCCTCGAGCGCCTGCCTCTCGCCTGTCTCCGGCAGGGCTTTCATCCTCGCCATGTCGATCTTCAGCTGCTTGAGCGCGTTGACCGAAGAACCCAAGCGGAGCCCGAGTACCTCGCGTTGGTTCTCGAGTTCCTTGCAGGCATTCTCCTGTCGTTCTATCTCGGCTATCGAACGGCCGTATTCGCCCTTCAGCGACGGGCTGTCGGTCTGGCCTCGCTTGGCTTCCAGTGCCTCGCGGTCGTGTCGTATCGCGTCCATCGGTATCGACGCGATGATACCGTCGATCTCGTTGATCGACTGTGACAGGAGCTTGACCTGCTCGACGTAGCGGTCGAGCGTCGGGATCATATCCTTGCCGAACTCGGCGGAGCCTTTGCCGGCCTTCAAGTCACGGACAATCTCGTCCCGGATCGACGCGACCTCCGCGTACACGGGAGCGTACGGCCCCGCGGCCGCGCCGGCCTTGCGGTTCCTGCCCATCCGGAACAGCTCGCGCCATGAATCGACCCCGAGCATGCGCCACAGTTTCTTTTCGAGTCCGCGGCGGGTTCCCGGGTAGGTGATGAGATGGGCGAGGAAGCTCAGCGCCATGATACCGGAGGGGATGGCGGCCCACCAGAATTCCGGAGATACCAGGTAGTTGATAAGGAACAGCATCGGTGGTACCGATAGTGTGGTGGCGAAGTGCATCGCCATGCCGTCCCGCACCCGGTTCACTTTTTTATAGACCTCGAGGGCTTCCGGCCTCAATTCGGGCAACTTGTCGACTTCGGCAGCCTTGGCCCGGCCCCGGAGCATCGCGAAGAATCCGCTGACTATGCCTGTGCCCCACGCCGCGCTCACTATCGGCGCCCACATGAAGCCCTGGGCGATGTTCAGGTTTATGTACCACAGCAGCGCGTTGACGCCGAGGTAGGTGATCATATTCCCGATGAAGCCGGCCGAGGCTTTGCGGGATTTGTCCTCGATCCTGTCCCGGTACAACGAGAAGTCGGTCGCCAGCTCCTCGGTGCCGGGTTTGAAATGTTCCGAGTCTCGAAGCCCGGCGTCCCATTTGCCCGTGCCGACTTCCTTCGCGTGTTGTCTGTACGCTTCCTTCAGCGCCATTTTTTCGTCTACCGCCCTGTCGATGCGGCTCACGGCACGTTGGACCTTGCCGGCGACCTTCTCGACTTTCTGGGCTACCCTGGCTGCCCGTTCTTCCGACCGTGCGTCGCTCCAGCCGTCTGCGTGCCAGTCGCGGGCGCCGCCGTGTCCGTGACCGCCGGCTTTCTGCCAGTCGCCGACGCTCTGCTCGATCGCGCGGGCTATGCCCTCGACGGCCCGGCCGATATCCGAGGCGAGGTCGCTTGTCGAACCGGCTTGGCCGGCGTTCGCGCCTCCTGCCCGACTCTGTCCACCGCTGGACACGCGTTTCTGGATGAGTCCCTTGTCGACCATCGACGCTATCACTTCCTTGGCTTCGACGCCGTATTCGCCGTAGCGTTCCAGGGCCTCGTCGAGGGTCAAGCGGCGGCCCATACTCTTGGTGTCGGCGAGGATGGCCTTCCGTATGTCCTCGAGTACGGCCTTGGCCGCTTCGGGGTCGTAGCGGCGTTCCGCGGGCGATGGAGTGCCGCCAGGAAGGGGCTTCGCGGTCGGCGGGTCGATGGCCGCCGGCCCGGCATCCTCGGCCGCCATCGCCTCCGTACCTAGCGTCCCGGGCTTGAAACCGGGTCTGGGCTTGTCCCTGTCGGGGTCGAACTCGGCGTTGGCGCTCACTATCTCATAGGCGTGTATTTCCTTCGTGATGTTCTTGAGCGATACCTTGCCGAGCTTGTCGGCCCTGAAGTCAATCTTGTTGAGCACCTGGTTGTAGACATCCTGGGAGAAGCAGATGCTCCCCGGCCGCGCGAATGACTGCAGGCGGCTCGCTATGTTGATTCCCTCGCCGAGCGCGTCGTCTGCGAAGAAGTAGATGTCGCCGAGGTGCAAGCCGATGCGCATGAGAAGGGGCTGTGAACTTCCAGCCTTGTTGTGGGCGTACACGGCCTCCTGGATTTCCATAGCGCATTGCAACGCTTCCACGGTGTTCCTGAAGTCGACGAGGAAGGCATCCCCTATCGTCTTGATGACTGTGCCGTGCCGCTTGGTGACGATGTCGGTGACGAGGGTATTGTGGAACTGGAGGATCTTGAGGGTCCCGGATTCGTCACGTTCCATCATACGCGAAAAACCGACTATGTCGGTGTACATGATCGCCGCGAGGCGATAGTCTTTTTGTTCC
>CAZKJA010000493.1:0-2544 GCA_964552925.1 uncultured Treponemataceae bacterium | reverse complement strand
GATAGAAAGCAAGGCCGTACGCTTTGTGCTTGCCGGTTCCAGCGCCTGCAAGCTGAAAAGAACCGGTGTTGATTTGCTGGCCGGGCGTGCTTGGCAAGCCAATCTTTTTTCACTTTGCTCGGCGGAATTGGATACGGTCGATCTTGAACGCTACCTACTCTATGGAGGACTTCCGCAGGTACTAACCAGTTTGGAGCCGGTTGAGGAACTCGACGCCTACATCAACACCTACCTCAAAGAGGAGATCAAGGCCGAATCCCTTGTGCAGAACCTGGCGCATTTTTCTGCTTTTTTGCAGGTTGCTGCGGTGGGTAACGGCCAACAGGTGAACTTTGCCAATATTTCACGCGACTGTGGGGTTCCTGCTACGTCGGTCCGTGCCTGGTTTGGTATTCTGGAAGACAGTTTTACAGGGTTCATGCTGGAATCCTGGCAGAGTCCCAGACGAAAGGCGGTGGCAAGCGCCAAGTTCTATTTTTTTGATACCGGAGTCGCCAATTTTCTGGCTGGCTTCTATAGCCTGCCCCGTGAAAGTACGGAATACGGTATAGGATTTGAGCATTTTATCGCCATGGAACTCCGTGCGTGGCTGTCGTATCGACGCATCAAGGAGCCGTTACGTTACTGGCGCACCCGCGAAGGTCTGGAGGTGGACTTTCTTGTGGGAAACAGCCTTGCGGTCGAAGTGAAAGCCTCCGCCAGGGTACACAATGCCGATCTGCGAGGGTTGCGCGCGCTGGCGGATGAGGTCAGTTTCGGCAAACGGGTGCTTGTGTGCATGGAAGACCAATCGCGCTTGACCGACGACGGCATCCTTGTACAGCACTGGAAGGAATTTCTGGCCGACCTGTGACGGGAGTGACGGCGGACACTACCTGGCAGCATCCGTTACCGCATTCCGCGCACTATACACCTGTGTCGGTATTTTGGTATGCTTACTCCACACACACAGGGGAACCATGAGCGAACTGGAAACTCAGCTGCGCAGGCGGCTTACTTTTGCAATAATATCGCACCCGGACTCGGGCAAGACGACGATCACCGAGAAACTACTCCTTTTCGGGGGAGCCATTCACATAGCCGGCGCGGTCAAGAGCGGCAAGACGATGAAGGCTTCCGTATCCGACTTCATGGAAATGGAGAAGGAACGCGGTATATCGATAAGCACCTCGGTGATGGGATTCGAGTACGGCGGCCGCAAGATAAACATCCTCGACACGCCGGGCCACGCGGACTTCTCCGAGGACACCTACCGCGGGCTCTCCGCTGTGGACAGCGCCCTCCTCGTCATCGACTCGGTCAAGGGCGTCGAGGAGCGCACGCGCAAGCTGTGCGAGGTCTGCCGTATGAGGCATACGCCGATAGCGACTTTCATGAACAAGCTGGACCGCGAGGGCAAGGATCCGATGGAGCTTCTCGACGAGGCCGAGCGCGAGCTTGCCATTGGCGTCCGCCCCGTTACCTGGCCCATCGGCCAGGGCAAGAGCTTCAAGGGCGTATACGACATCGTACAGAAGCGGCTGCTTCTTTTCTTCCCCGGCGAGACGCAACGCCCGTCGGACGTCGTGACTATAGACGACCTGTCCGACCCGCTGCTCGACCAGAAGGTAGGCGCGTCATTGGCAGCCAAGCTGCGCGACGACGTGGCCCTGCTGTCGGGCGTCTACCCGGCTTTCGACGCCGCCGAGTACCTGTCGGGCCGGGCGACACCGGTATTCTTCGGCTCGGCGATAAACAATTTCGGGATACGCGAGCTCCTCGACGCGATCACCGCGCTGGCTCCCGCGCCGACGCCCAAGCACAGCGAGGAGCGGGTCGTGCATCCGTCCGAAGACAGATTCTCGGGCTTCGTGTTCAAGATCCACGCCAACATGAACCCCAGGCACCGTGACCGCGTCGCGTTCCTCCGCGTCTGCTCGGGCATCTTCGAGCGCAACAAGACATACTACCACGTGCGTTCCGGCAAGCCGTTCAGGACGGCGAACCCGACGGCCTTCATGGCGCAGGATAGCGAGATAGTCAACGAGGCCTGGCCTGGCGATATAGTCGGCATCCATGATACGGGCACCTTCAAGATAGGCGATACGGTGACAGAAGGCGAGGAGATCAATTTCAAGGGCATCCCGAGCTTCGCGCCGCAGATATTCCGCTATATAGTCAACGCCGACCCTCTCAAGGAGAAGCAGTACCACAAGGGGCTCGACCAGCTGGCGGAGGAAGGCGTTGTGCAGATATTCTCCAAGCCCCACCAGCCCAACGTGCGCGTGCTCGGAGTCGTCGGCCAGCTTCAGCTGGAGGTGCTTCAATACCGCATGGAGCACGAGTACGGCGCCAAGTGCGCCTACCGCCTGATAGACCTCTCGATAGCCCACTGGATCACGTCGGGCGATCCCAAGGCGCTCGGAAAATTCATCGAAGAGAACTCACGACGAATGCTCGTGGACATCCGGGGTACCTACATATTCATGTCGGAGACGGATTGGCAGTTCGAGCGCGTAAAAGCAAACAATCCGGCGATACGTTTCTACTCGACTTCCGAGATGG
>CAZKJA010000492.1:0-2560 GCA_964552925.1 uncultured Treponemataceae bacterium | reverse complement strand
CTCGAGATGCTCTACACGGGGATCATACTGTTC
This sequence comes from uncultured Treponemataceae bacterium, assembly GCA_964552925.1. Lineage (GTDB taxonomy): Bacteria > Spirochaetota > Spirochaetia > Treponematales > UBA12059 > SZUA-370. Next base: position 2,527 of record CAZKJA010000492.1, on the reverse strand, counting down.
GGACTTGGCAACGAGGTGAAGATATTCATAGCCGGCTTGATCCTTGCCACCGTCGTGCTGTACGAGGCGTACGCCGTATACAAGCACGACAAGGAAGTGGGCAAGCGGCCCGAACTTGTAAAGGAACTGGAGGCAGACGGGCGGTAAAGGCCCGCCATCTGGAATCCGGCCCCACAGGGGCCTTGTATCGCTCGAAGGCGACCGGGCGCATCGCTCCCGGCGTACGAGATATCTCTCAAGGAGGCATGAATGAAGCGGATTATGGTTCTTATCCTGACTTCGGCTCTCGTTTTCGCGATGACGACCGGTTGCGCCAAGAAAGAGGTCGCCAAGAGCGACACGAACGCCAACCTGGAAGCGTCCCTCAAGATCGACACAAGCGGGCTCAAGTCGGCCGACGGACAGGAATTGCTCAAGGCGTCGACGGACAACCGCGCCGTCCCGACCAGGCCCTCCAATCCTGACGCCCTGCCCGAGACCGACCCCCTGCACTGGTACGACATGGAGTGGGCCGGCTGGAACGCCGACAAGACCGCCGTACCCAAGTCGCCCAAGACCGGCGCCGTCGGCAAAAAGATCATCTTCATCGTCCACGGCGACCATCCCTGGACCACCGCGTGCACCCTCGGCGCCAAGAAAGTGGCCGACGCGTACAGCATGAGCTTCAAGCCCCTGTCTCCCAACTGGGATCTCGCCGTGCAGAACCAGATGATCGACCAGGCCATCAACGAGAAGCCCGACATGATCCTCCTCATCCCGCTCGACGCCAAGACCGCCCCGCAGCAGGCCCGCAAGATCAACCAGGCCGGGATCCCCTTGATCCTGTTCAACACGCTGCCGTCCGCGGAAGCGATGAACTACGCGATCGCCTGGACCGGCCCGGATGACTTCGGCCAGTTCCGCCTCCTGTCGCGCGCCTTCGCCGACGAGCTGCGCAAGCGCAACCCCGGCGCCAAGGAAATTGGCGTCGCCTACGTCCAGCACGCCCCCGGCGGATCCCCGTACTTCGCCCGCTGCTTCGGCCCCATCTCCGAGCTCGCCGGCTACGCCCCCGAGACCAAGACCCTCGACAAGCAGGCCCCCGGATTCGAAGCCGACAAGACGATGCAGCTGGTGTCAGACTGGCTGACCCGCTTCGGCAAGAACCTCAAGGGCATAGTCGCCGCGGATGACTCCGCCCAGTCGCTCGGCATCATCGAGGCACTCAAGAAGGCCGGCCGCACCGACGTACTCGTCGTAGCCGCGGGCAACTCGAAGGTCGGCATGGACCTGGTAAAAGACGGCGGACTCTTCGCCATCACCTACCAGACAGCCGAAGGCGACGGCGCCCTCGCGGTAGCCACCGCCGCCGACTGGTTCAACGGCAAGGAAATCCCGATGCGCAAGAACCTGGCCCAGCATATAATCACCAAGGCCGACGTCGAGAAGTTCTACCCGCCCCAGTGGTAAGAATTCCAGAGTGGGTGTAAAATCCCGCTGATGACGACCGGGAATCCGCCCAGCCTGGGGATATCCGGTCGTCTTTTTTTACCGAGGGCTTCTTAATAGCCAGACGGCACAAGGAGAGAGTATGGCAAACATAAAGAACATGAGCGTCCAGGCGCCGGTCAACCGGCTCAAGGGCTCTGTCCCCAAGATCGGCATCAGGCCGACAATCGACGGCCGGCTTGGCGGCGTGCGCGAATCGCTCGAAGGCGTCACGACGGGCATGGCCAACGCGGCCGCCAAGCTTATTTCCGCGACCCTGAAGCACCCGAACGGGATGCCGGTCGAGTGCGTCATCGCCGATTCGACGATAGGCGGCGTCGCCGAAGCCGCCGCGTGCGCCGACAAGTTCGCCCGCGATAATGTTTCAATCACCCTGACCGTCACCCCCTGCTGGTGCTACGGCTCCGAGACGATGGACATGGACCCGATGACGATAAAGGCCGTCTGGGGCTTCAACGGCACCGACCGGCCCGGCGCCGTCTACCTCGCCGCGGTCCTCGCTGCGCACAACCAGAAAGGCCTGCCCGCCTTCGGCATCTACGGCCATGACGTGCAGGACCTGTCGACCACTGACACAATACCCGCCGACGTCGCGGAAAAAATACTGCGCTTCGCCCGCGCCGGCCTCACCGCCGCGTGGATGAAGGGCAAGAGTTACCTGTCGGTAGGCTCCGTATCGATGGGCATAGCCGGATCGATAGTCAATCCCGATTTCTTCCAGGATTACCTGGGCATGCGCACCGAGTTCGTCGACATGAGCGAACTCGTACGCCGCCTGGACGAGAAAATATATTCGGAGGCCGAGTTTAAATCCGCGATGTCCTGGGTAAAGGAAAACTGCGCGGAAGGCCCTGACGTCAACGACCCGAAGGTACAGCACAGCCGCGCGCGCAAGGACAAGGCCTGGGCAACGAGCGTCAAGATGGCGATGATAGTCCGCGACATGATGGTCGGCAACCCGGCGCTCAGGCGCAAGGGATGTAGCGAGGAAGCCTTGGGCCACAACGCGATCCTCGCGGGCTTCCAGGGCCAGCGCGCG
>CAZKJA010000491.1:922-2564 GCA_964552925.1 uncultured Treponemataceae bacterium | reverse complement strand
TAGTCTTCTGGCAGATGGGCAGCCTCGCCTCCATTGGCTACGCCGAACTCGCCTCGATAACGCCCGCGTTCCTCGCCTGCACCGTTCTGCTTTTAGGGCTGTCGTGGCGCATCAACATACTGTCCTTCGGGGAGTTCGAAGCCAGGGCCCTGGGCGTCAACCTGCCGCTCGTGCGCGGCATAGTGATAGCCGCCTCGAGCCTGCTCACCGCCGCCGCCGTGAGCGTAGCCGGCACCATAGGCTGGATAGGCCTCATCGTCCCGCATCTGGCGCGCCTGTTGTGCGGATCCGACCACGTGAAGATGCTGCCGGTGGCCGTCCTCCTCGGCGCCCTGTTCATGCTGGCGATAGACACGGTGGCCAGGGCCGCCTTCACGATGGAAATTCCCTTGTCCATACTCTCCGGGCTGATCGGGGCGCCGGCGTACGCGTGGCTCCTGTACAGGCAACGGGCCAATGTTTCCTGAAGCCCGTACCAGGCTCGCCATGCGGGTGGAAGGCCTCGGCTTCGCCTACGAGGGCTCGCCTCCCGTGCTCAGGGACATATCGTTCACTCTGGAGCCCGGCCGCATCATAACCATCCTCGGACCCAACGGCTCGGGCAAGACGACGCTCCTCCATTGCATGGCCAGGCTTTCGAGCCCCGGCAGCGGCAGCGTCAGCATCGGCGGCGCCGACATGGCCGGCATGAGCCAGGCGGAAGTCGCCAGGAACCTGGGCTTCGTCCCGCAGTCCCTGATGCCCGCGTTCGCGTACGAAGTGCTCGAATACGTCGTCACCGGCTGCGCGCCCAGGATGGGACTCTTCCAGAAGCCCGGCCACAAGGAATACCGGACGGCCACCAGGGCCATCGAGCTGATGGAGCTGAGCCACCTGTCGCGCAAACCCTATACCCAGATAAGCGGCGGCGAACGGCAGCAGGTGAGCATCGCCCGCGTCCTCGCCCAGCAGACCGGCATAGTGCTTATGGACGAGCCTACCGCCCACCTTGATTACGGCAACCAGGTCAAGGTGCTCCGCATCATAAAGGCGCTCGCCGCGCGGGGCTACGCCGTCGCCATCACCACGCACAATCCCGAGCACGCCATCATGCTCGGCGACCAGGTGGCCGTGATTGGCTCAGGCGGCGCCTTCACCTTCGGCATGCATCGCGACATCATAAGCGGCGCGTTCCTGTCGTCCCTGTACGGCATCGGCATCGAGGTCCGGCACCTCGCCGACATCGGTCGCGACGTGTGCGTAGCCCACCCGTTTTAGTCATTCAGGGGGCGCTGCGTTCCGCGCTTCAGCCGCCTTCGACAGATGCGCCCCCTGCCGCGGGCTTCCGCTGACCGGAGTACCGCTCCGCGGCGATCCCGCGGCTCCCCCGGGGGAGGGGCTCGTCGTTGCGTCAGGTGCCGATTTAATTATTGAAGGGCAGTTTGGGTTGAGGTGGAGTAGGGGGAGTTCCGCTCGGCTACGAAGGCGTCCAAGTCGGAGTTAACGCCTGGTACCCATCCACTCGACGCTTCCTTCTTGGCGGTTGAGCGTATCGCTTCGAGGTCATAGATTTCAATGAAAGAATCCGTCCCCTTGATCCACACGGACAATATGTCGATGACGGAAGACCTTTCACTGCTCATGGGCGACTTCCTCGTGGCGC
>CAZKJA010000491.1:0-912 GCA_964552925.1 uncultured Treponemataceae bacterium | reverse complement strand
AGCCTGCAGGGCGATGATGTCCCTCGCGTCGCGTTCCCTGTTGTGTCTGATTTTGTCTGCCCAGAATTCCGAATTGCTCCCAGGAACCCTGAAATAACGACAATCATGACCGTGCCAGAAGCAGCCATGAACGAAGATTACCGCCTTGTACTTCGTGAGCTTAAGGTCTGGCTTGCCTGGCAGTTCTTTACAATTCTTCCGATAGCGGAAACCTTCAGAGAATAACGCCTCCCGGATTATTTTTTCGGGCTTGGTGTCTTTCCCTCGGATTCCGGCCATCATCCGGCTGCGTGTTGACCGGGAAACGGTGTCCATAGCCACAAGTATGGCCCATTGGCGCGTATTAGTCGATCACGAAAAGCGGCTTGATGAAGCGTGCCACAGCGGCAAAAACCGGGACAGCCACGGAATTCCCGAATTGCTTGTATGCCCGGGTGTCGGATACAGGAATGATGTAACTATCTGGAAAGCCCATAAGGCGTGCGCATTCCCGCGGGGTAAGCCTTCTTGGGTTCCGCCCTGCCTGGGCAACAAGAATTTCCGAACCATCCTTGTAATAGCGTGCGGACAGGGTGCGAGCCACAGACGTCTCGGTACAGAGTCCATATCCAAATCCATTGCCTAGAGAACGATGCTTTTCTGCATAGGATTGTAAATATGCCCATAGCTTGTCACTTAACGTATACTTATCTTGAACCTTCTTTGAGTTGTGATCAAAGTAACTTGAACCATCATGGTCAAGGAACGGTTCTGACCCATCTGTCCTGTGAAGGATATCACCCAGAACGGTCCTTTGCTTGTCGGGCAGAGCAAATGAGTCTAAATCGAAAAGGGTAGGATCTCTAAACCCAACGATTACTATCCGCTCTCTGTGTTGCGGTAGCCATTGTTGCGCATCGAAGATCCTGTATT
>CAZKJA010000490.1:0-2566 GCA_964552925.1 uncultured Treponemataceae bacterium | reverse complement strand
CGGCTACCTGCCCGGCGAGAAGCAGGCCAAGATGTCCAACTGGATGCAACCCTTGTTCGACAACCTGGAGTATATCCTGGGAGTCCACAAGCGCGATAAGGTCAAGAGCGTGGACCAGATGCTCAAGGACAAGCAGATAGAAATAGAAGCCCTCTCGTATATACGCGGCCGCTCCCTGCCCAACCAGTACATAGTGATCGACGAGGCGCAGAACCTGACTCCCCACGAAATTAAAACCATAGTATCCCGCGCGGGCGAGGGTTCCAAGGTGGTCTTGACGGGCGATCCCTACCAGATCGACAACATGTACCTGGATGCCAATTCCAACGGCTTGTCCTATCTTGTCGATGCCTTCAAAGGGCAGGCGATTTACGGCCATGTGACCCTTCAGAAAACCGAACGCAGCGAACTCGCCGAGCTGGCGGCGAGCCTTCTGTGAGGATGATGTGAGGCTGACTTTTTGCGCCGCCTGCGGCCGTATCGCCTTGCGCAGCTTCATCTACTGCCCCTATTGCGGAGTTTCACTGCAACCAGGTCCCGGACTCGAGTCCGCGACCACCGTACCGTTCATCAAGCTTGAATCGATGCAGGCGGAGTTCAGGGCGCGGCATATCGATGAGATGCTGGCGCAATTGGAAGGCCTGGAAGCCGATGTCGAGGAGATTTTGCATCATACCGCGTCATCCGGTTGACGGGATCACAAGGAGCGGACCCGATGTACGGTAAATTGAAGGAAGAGCTTGGGGCAAAGCTTGCCGCGGTGAGGAGCGAAGGACTTTACAAGAACGAGCGTGTCATACTGACGCCCCAAGGCCCCGAAATCACCGTGCAAAGCGGCGCCCGCGTAATCAACTTCTGCGCCAACAACTATCTCGGGCTCGCCAACGATCCGTCGATTCGCGAAGCGGCGCGTCGAGCGCTTGACGAATGGGGTTACGGCATGTCGAGCGTAAGGTTCATCTGCGGAACCCAGGAACCCCATTTACGACTTGAGAAAGCACTATCAGGGTTCCTCGGAATGGACGACGCCATCCTGTTCTCGTCATGCTTCGACGCGAATGCCGCCGTTTTCGAACCGCTGCTCGATTCGGATTGCGCAATTATCGCGGACAGCCTTAACCATGCTTCTATCATAGACGGCGTTAGGCTGTGCAAGGCGGAGCGCTTCATCTTCGACCACGGAAATTTCTCCGACCTCGAGGTTAAGCTCGAAGCGTCGCGGGACAAACGACTGCGGCTTGTGGTCACCGATGGGGTGTTCTCTATGGATGGCGATATCGCCGACCTCGCCACTGTATGCGACGTGGCAGAACGCTACGATGCGCTCGTGATGGTGGACGACAGCCATGCTACAGGTTTTGTCGGCGCGAGCGGCCGGGGAACGCATGAGTACCGGGGAGTGATGGGTCGCGTGGATATAATAACGACGACCTTCGGCAAGGCGCTTGGCGGCGCATCCGGGGGTTGTGTGGCCGCCAGGGCTGAAATTGTCGAATACCTCAGGCAGAAGGCGCGACCGTACCTCTTCTCGAATACGCTTGCCCCACCGATTGTAGGCGGGACGCTCCGGGCGCTGGAAATACTTGGATCATCCACCGCGCTACGGGACACTCTGGAATCCAATACCCTGAGGTTCAGGCAGGGGATGGCCTCCGCTGGACTCGAACTCCGTCCAGGTTCGCACCCGATTTGCCCGGTCATGCTGTACGATGAACATTTGGCCCACGACATGGCCGAACGACTGCTGGAAGAAGGGATTTATGTAATAGGCTTCAGTTACCCGGTGGTTCCAAGGGGCAAGGCCCGCATCCGGGTCCAAGTATCGGCCGCCCATACAGTCGAAATGATAGACAGGGCCGTGGATGCGTTCAAAAAGGTAGGCGCACAACTCGGAGTGGTATAGGCAGGTGGGGGGACAATGAAAAATCCGAAAGTGACAGTCATTGCGGCAGTGGCTGGCGTACTCGTCATGGCGCTCGGCGTCTTTGTGGCCGTCAGCTTGTATTCCGGTAGCCAAAAGTCGAAGTCGTCGATGATAGTGCACTACTTCCAGGCATTGGCGACGGACGATTCAGCCGCAATCGATGAGTTGACGAGCAGCAACTTCAGCGACCAGCTTGGTATCGTCGACCTGAGTCGCGGCTCGTATGAGCTCTTCGATCTTGGAGAGTCATCCGAAGGCGTCCTTCAATTCATCATAGTACTCACAGGCACCAAGGGTGGCGAACGGGCAATTCTGGCCGACATGAAATACTCGAAGCATGGGCTCGCCATGCAGATAGAATCGATAAGCATGGTCGATCAAGGCAAGCGGCTCAAGGAGTGATCAAGGCCGGGTTTCAGGCGCGGAAGCGTTTGAAACCAGCCACCCTTGGCGAGGCGTTCAAGGCGAGTGTGTCGCGGTCTCCCCGTTCAAGCATCCTGCAGCCTATCCCGGCTACCATGGCAGCGTTGTCGCCGCAAAGCTCCATCGGCGGGAACAAGGCTCTGATGTCGGGCCTGCCCGCAAGGCTGGCCCTCAGGTAGCTGTTCGCGGCTACCCCCCCTCCGGCTACGACGGTTTTCA
>CAZKJA010000489.1:1201-2567 GCA_964552925.1 uncultured Treponemataceae bacterium | reverse complement strand
AATCAATGCGGCCACGGCTCCAGCCGCTATACCCAGGAGTATCAACCAGCCGTTATCCTTGGTTGCGTCCGGACCATGTGGAATGATACCCCAGTGGATGAGAACATTCCCCCCAAAAACGAAGTAGAAGGCCAAGCTTACGAAACTCATCTGTCCACTCCCTTGGCCAGTTTCAGGGCAAGCCGGAATCCCGCCATTGACAAGCCCAGCAACACCATGGCACCGGCTGGCTGCGCCATCATCGGCAGAAGTCTTGTCGAGGCATGTTCCGCGATTATTGAAAGCGATCCGGAAGACATGAATTCACGCAGGGCGCCGAACACGACTATAGTCGCCGCATACCCTAGACCCCGAACCACATTTTCCCACGCACGCTCCCGGTCAGCGATAGTGTCCGGCATCAGGGAAGACCTGAGGACTGGAACCGCGAAAGCGACGAGGAACAAGCGCCTGAATACGGACTCGAACAGGAATGGATCCAATATCCGGATGAATGACGCCGACAACGAACACGCAAGCGATGAGCCGATCAGGGCGAAAATAAAAATTCGATTCCGGCCCATCGCAGGAGGGAGCAGCAACGCTATCGCGGAAGAGCTGCCATATACGAGTAGAAAGGTCCATCCAAGGGCCATGCCGATAGACAGGCTGGAAGAAAAGACGTACAGGGGCGTCAAGCCGGCGAAGGCGGTCCAAGCGGCTGCGGATCCAACACGATCCTCACTTGCCATTTTTGCCCTCCATTCCCGCGATTTCAAGGTTCGCGATCGTCTCCACCACGTCGAGTACCAAGGGTTTGATAGTGCCATCGAGGGGGGAAGCGTCGCCATCCTTTCGATGCCCGATGATCCTGCCAAGGAGCGCCTCGATCCTCGTGGAATACACGAAGCCATTGCTCGATCCGACGGGAAGCACCGATAGTACCGTGCCGTCTTTGCGTACATCGGCCAAGGCTCGGTACTCCCCTCCTGGCCGTCTCAGTACCAGGACATACAGGTGGTTTCCTTTGACGGATTCCAGCCTGCCCAGGACTGCGCCAGTCCTCAGGGTCGACCAGGATGACGGCAGGGCCTTCTGGCCGCTTGCGCCGGAAGCGAGCTCCTCGAAGTATCGGCTTCCCTGTCCCGAGGCATACATGGATGCGAGCGCGGCTATTCCAACGCAAAACAAAAGGCTGGCAGAAGCTATGACGACCATCCGATCAAATCGCTTGTCCTTCATGGAGTGCGCGCCCTTCTCCGGCCCGATCGCATGGCAAGGGCGGTTTTTTCCAGGAAAGGAGTCATGACGTTCATCACGAGCACTGCGTATACCACGCTCTCGGAGAACGAGCCCCAACGCCTCAGGATATAACTTAGTACGCCCG
>CAZKJA010000489.1:0-1191 GCA_964552925.1 uncultured Treponemataceae bacterium | reverse complement strand
GAGTGGCGAACTCACAGGATCGGTGGCCATATAAAACGACGCGAGTACAATGCCGCCACCCGAAAGCGCAAACAGCACATCCCCGCCCAGGAAGGATTCACCGGGCATGCCGGTGCCGAATATGCGCACGAGCAAGGAGAAACTTGCCAACATGGCGAATGGTATCTCGAAGCGTATCAAACGCAGGGCGATCAAAATTATTGAACCCACCAGCACAGCCAGCAAAGCGCTCTCTCCCAACGCTCCGGGCCTCAGGCCTACGGCCAGATCGATATACCCTTCCGGCAATCTTGCACCGAGCCTCGTGAACAATAAATCGTTGAGGATGCCGGTCGCCTTGGCATCGAACGCGGAGAATGGGTAGCCGGCGCCGTGCAGCGCATCCATTATGCGGCTGTCGACCCCGCCGACCAGACCACGGGCAAAATCCAGCGGCGTCGCCGCGCTCACGCTGTCAACTCCGGATACAATTCGCGGCGCAATGAACTCGCGCATCGCGGCTGGCCAATTGGCGTACGCGAAGGCAATACCGGCGAGCGCCGGATTCATCCAATTTGCTCCAAGGCCACCGAAGGCCATCTTGACGACAAGTATGGCAAATACGACGGAAACGACCGGGACGTACCACGGTATCGATGGAGGCATCACGGCGGCGACAAGGATTCCAGTGATGACGGCGCTCCCGTCCCCTATAGTCCAGCGCTTCAACATCAAGCCACCGAAGGCTTCCGCCACGATCGCCGAGAACACGGTGACCGTCCAGACCCTGACCGCCTGCCCGCCGTACAGAACCGAGGACCATACTATGACTGGCAGGAGTGAAAAAACTACTATCCACGATACCCGCGCGCTCGTCTTCCAGTCGTGGATGTAGGGTGGATACGATTGGGCGACGCCCGCGGTATTCTTCATCGAACCTTCCCCGTTTCCCGCGCTGTATCAAGCACTTGTACAAGCGGGATCCTGGACCGGCACACATAGGCGCATGCGCCGCAGGAGGAACAGCGGCCGAGCCCATCGGCCGCCGCTTCGTCCACGCGCCCCGCGCGGATCAGCTTGTAGAGCCTGTGGGGATCAAGTCTCTCCGGACAAGCCGCTACGCAGGCGCCGCAGCGCACGCACGCCCTTTCAGGAGCCGAACGGGTTTCCTCCGGGGTAAGAGCCAGGATCGCCCTTGTCGTCCTCGTTATG
>CAZKJA010000488.1:0-2578 GCA_964552925.1 uncultured Treponemataceae bacterium | reverse complement strand
ATCCCTTCCCTTTGCCAGGAGAAACAGCTTTTTCTGCATTTCAAGAAGTACGTTCACAGTCCTTCCCCCATATGAATGGTAGGGAATAATCCACTATATGTCAACTCCATGTCATATATTTATAGACAAACAGTTTACTTAGACTATGAATCACCCGCCCCTCACATCCCCTCCTCCCAGCCTTCGCCTGCGAAGGCTGACTGGCGTTCACGGTACAGGTGCAGAATATGGGACATCCGTGAGAGGCTCTCAATGCGACCGATGTTCCTCTATAAACGTGGCTTCAATACATTGAATCAAAGTTTTAAGGCGCCTTATCCAAACCGAATCCCTTCCAGACGTTCATCGCGTAATCCGTAGCTTGCCGGTGGAGATCATAGATCTTGTTGCACTCGGCTTCGGAATATCCCTGCGCCACGGCGTTCTTGTATTCGACATAGTACATCTGAGCCTGCTGGAAGAATGGGTAGATCTGGGCGTCGCCGCTGTACCGCCTCCAATCTTTGACTCCCTTGTCAAGGAGATTATCCAATGGCCTGAATTTTGGCTCCTTAGTTGTTGCGGCGCTTGCGGTTCCCGTACCCCCCAAAGATGCGGTACTGCCGCCGGTGCGCGAATCGATTATTGATTGCGCCGTCGCCGTGGATCCGGACAGGCTCGCGTCCCCCTTGGCTATGTCCTGGGCCACGGAGACACCGTACAGGACGGCTTCAGCGTCCGCGAGCCCCACGCGACTGCCCATCAGGGCAGCTCCCACTCCGAAGATGCCCGCCATGAGATTGTTGCTTGATTTCCCCGCCTTCGCTTGTTTTTCCGCTTCGGCCCGTTCGGAAGCCAGGCGGGCAATTTCCGCCTGGTCGGCCTTTTCTTTCGCCATGCGTTCGCGTTCCGTGCGCATCGCCTCCAGTTGCTTCTCATTCTCGACTTTGATGAGATACGCCTGATCTATCCGTTTGCCGTCATAATACTCGCAGCGTTCGATGATTTCGCCGTTGAAATAAATCCCCATACCGTGCGGCTTGCCGTCCCGGAACTCTCCTTCGTACTTCTCTCCACCTGGCCGCGTTATCGTGCCCTGCCCGTTGTAGGCTCCGGATTTGAATTCGCCGGCGTACATCGTCCCGTCGGAAGTCGTTATCCTGCCCTTTCCCTCCGGAAGACCGCCTACCAAGGGTCCTTCGTAGCGGCTTCCATCCTTTCCTTCTATGCGTCCTGCGACAAGAATTTCATTAGCGAAGTTCCCGATATATTTCGTGCCATTCGCGGTGATCAAGGTTCCCGAAACGAGCATCCCGTTATTGAAAATTCCATTTTCGATCCTGTACATGCCATCCGAACTTATCGCGTCCCCGGGACCATGAGCCTTGCCGGAAGAGGCTCCTTCCCCCAGATAGACCCACTTGTACAGGGAGGAAACGATGAAGCCGACGGGCGTCTTCGATTGTAGCAACGTGCCCTTGCTCCATTTCTTGATGAGGGGACTTCCTGCCTGGTAGAACTCTACGCCGGTTCCCTCTTCCCTGTCCTCATGGTATTCACCGATATATCGGGTTCCGTCGGATCGCGTGAGTATCCCGAAGCCTTCACGTCCCTTGGAGAGGATCCCTGACCACCGGTCCCCGGATCGGGTGCGGGCATTTGGCGATCCGCTCGGGGCGCTCCATCCGTATCGATCGTAACTTTCCCGGTCGTAGCCCTGGCGGTCAAAGCCGTCTTTGCCGTACCCGTCGACGATGCTGTAGCCATCCCGATAGAGGGCTTCAGGGCGTATGGCGGCGATAAGGGAATCCTGGTCCGGGGGGAAGACCAGGGCGATTTTATACCCGCGGCGTATGTAGATTGGGCTTTTCGGAGCAGTATCTATCGGGACCTTGGCCACGTCCTTCCCCTGAAAAACCACCACATAGATGGGCGGGTCCAGGGACAAGCCTTCCCAGACTGGGATATAGGCCTGCCCGCCTTTCGGGGGCTTGAACGCCTCCACACCGCTCGTGACCAGACTGTTTCCGGAGATTGTGACGCAGGGAGGCTATAGTCGCAAAGAATTCTCGGCTCGCATCATAATAATCATACCTGTCGATGAGCATTGCTCCTATCTGCCACGATACCCGATCCACGCTGGTCAGTGTATACGTCCTGGAAGCCTCTCTTAGGGCGAATATGATCCGGTCAGTCGCAGGTTCTTGGTAAAAGAGTTTGGCAAAATCGACAGGTACCAAGACCTTGCTCAGGGCTGAGTTCTTCGGTATTGGTGAGGTGTCAGTAATCGCTTTGACTGTATTCATAAACGTGTATACCCACGAGCTATCTGGGAATTTTTCAAGGTCAACACTTGGCGCGGAGAGCAGGAAGGACCCCTCTGTCTCAATCACGCTTTTGAGTGTAGCCATGGGAAGCTTGCCCCTGGTCTTTATTCCCTCGCCGGCTGGAACAGCGGCTTCCGAGCCTCGGGTGGGAGCGGCGCTTGCCGAACTTCCAGCAGGGGTGGCAGCTTCCGAGCCTCCGGCGGCGAATAGCGCGGGCGCAAGTACTGCTGCGATAAGGATGGCTACGATCAACTTCTTCATGGGTTCCTCCT
>CAZKJA010000487.1:0-2578 GCA_964552925.1 uncultured Treponemataceae bacterium | reverse complement strand
TACTCCGTTCAAATATCGAGGATTCCAGGCCGATGGCGTTGTTCCAATCGATAGGCTCGATAGGGATATACGCCTGGCCTATCGCCATCACAGTCGTATCGATTCGTGTCGGCAGATGGCGGCTCGCCGACTTGCCCCACGGACCAGGCGCGGTTCGAGCCGTTCTGACCGGTATCGCCGGACTTATAGCGATCCTGTGCACGATCGGTATTTCCATCGTCCTGCAATCGCGTGTCTTGTACCGTATAGCCCATTCGGCGCTCGAAGTATTGATGTTGATATGGTTCTTCTTTTACCAGGCACACCCCGATACATTCTTGAAAGCCCGGCGGGAAATCGGGCAGCGGCACAAGCAGCGCGAGACGATCGGGTCGGCGGAGGCTGTGAGGATAGCCGGGAGCCTGAAGGCTGTCGTCGAGGAGGATCACGTATACGCGAATCCGGAACTAAACCTGCAAGTGTTGGCCAAGGCGATCCGGATCCCGGCGTACCGGCTTTCTGCATTTTTCAATACCTCGCTCGGCGTGAGCTTTCCCGAGTGGCTCAATGCCACGCGAATCGATAGGGTCAAGCGGCTCCTTGTCGAACAATCAGGCATGAACATATTGGAAGCTTCAATCGAGGTCGGGTACGCGTCCAAGACGGTCTTCAACAGCCAGTTTCTGCGGCGGGTCGGCATGAGCCCGAGCAAGTACCGTGAAGTAAAATCGGTATAAGAGCAGATCGATTTTTAGTACTGATTCACTGAATCAAGACGATCGAGAAGTGATTGCGTGGTATTACATCATATCGAATTGTTTTTTCCGCTTCGGAGGTTCCGCAATGTCCCATTACTCTACCATACGATGTGCACATCGCAACCTCCCCGTGATGTTCACGTGCTTCCTTGTCGTAGTTATATCCGGCGCCGCAGCTGAACCGGCCGACCGTTCAGCCTGGACCCTTTCCCTGTCTCCAAGCTTCGCGTTGCCGCTCGCATCTGGTGATTTTTCTCAAAACGACCTTTTTGCCGGTGCCTGGGGAGGCTCGCTCGGAGCGGAATTCGATGTGGCTTCATCCGTACCGCTCGCGCTGAGGCTTGGGATGACGTATTCGAGCGGCGGCCTCATGCCGAGCGAAAACGTGGAGGTACCCGGAAGCCTGTCCGAGGCGACCGTGCTTGCCGGAGCATCAACGAGCCTCAAGCTGGCGCAACGGCTATCGTTGATCGGTTTCCTGGACGCAGGAATAAGCTACGGGATGCTTTCGACTGGAGCCAGTTCAACCTACGCTGCCGCGCGGGCCGGCGGCGGCTTGGATTTCAGCATCATGGATTCGGTTTCGGCAAGGCTTGACGCCTCGTTCATATACAAGTTTGGCCTGTACGGAGGCGTGGGTGTCAGTCTGGGCGTCGGATACCGCCTGCCCGAAGCCGGTTCCGCGGGCAAGGCGAATATGAGGCTCCTGGAACTCGGCAGCCTCGAGGTCAACAACATCTTCCCGATATTCCGTTCATATTACGACGAGAACCCCGTCGGTACCGTCACCATCACCAACTCCGGAAAGAAGCCGGCTACGAATGTCCGCGTCAGCTTCCTGATCAAGCAATACATGGACGCCGCCAAGGAATGCGCGCTCATTCCGCGTATCGAGGCGGGCAAATCGGTGACAATCCCGGTATACGGCTTGTTCAACGACAAGATACTCGGCGTCACGGAGGCGACAAAGGTTACCGCGGAGCTGGGCATCGAGTACGGCAACGGGGCTATTTTGAACAGGACCGCCACGGTCCTCGTCTATGACCGCAACGCCCTTACCTGGGATGACGACCGGCACGCGGCCGCCTTCATCTCCGCCAAGGATCCCTGGGTCCTCGACCTGTCGGGCAACATCGTGGCCGCCACCAAGGACTCGCTCAATGCCGAGATCGCGGACAACCTTCAGAGCGGCATCGCTTTCCACGAAGGCCTGCGGGCGTACGGCATCGGGTACGTGCTCAGCCCCAACCGACCCTTCGCGCAGGCGGTCGTCAACAAGGCCGCCGTAGACAGCCTCAAGTTCCCCAGGCAGACCCTTGGCTACCGAGCCGGCGATTGCGCCGACCTGTCTGTGCTGTACGCGTCGTTCTTCGAGGCCGCCGCCATCGATACCGCCTTGGTCACCGTACCGGGCCACATCTTCATGGCCTTCGACCTGGGCCTGAGCCGGGAGCAAGCCAGGGAACGCTCCCTCGACGAACGGGAGTATATAGTCATGGACGGCCGGCTATGGGTGCCGGTGGAAACGACACTCAGGAGCGCCGGTTTCCTCGAGGCGTGGCGGAGCGCCGCGGGCCAGTGGCGCGACGCGCAAGCAAAGGGACTCGCCGGTTTCCATCCCGTCCACGAGGCCTGGAAGACGTATCCGCCGGTCGGATTGCCCGCGGACGGTTCGACCGTCGGTTCGCCGTCGTCTGCCGGGATCAAGGCCGCTTTCGACGCTGAACTGGCCAAGATCGTCAGCCTCGAACTCAAGGCGCGGCTCTCCAGCCTGGGCCCCCAACCCGCCTCGGGCATCGCCAAGTACCTGAACAGCCGCGGCATCCTCTACGCCAAGTACG
>CAZKJA010000486.1:0-2579 GCA_964552925.1 uncultured Treponemataceae bacterium | reverse complement strand
GTTCCCACACTATATCCGAAGTGATCGTACCAGACAAGCTAAATTTATCAATTAGGGAGGAAGAACCTCTCAACTCTATCCAGATTGCGCGGATTTCTTATCGCGTGTCCTTCCTCGGTGTAGAGGTACTCGATGTCCTCGGCGTACGCCTCGATCACCGCGTGGCGGACAATCTTCATCGTGCTGTTTACCATCCTGTTCGCCTCGGTGAAGGGTTCCGGCGCGATTATGAACGTTGTAGGCGTCCACTGCGCCGGGAAACGGATTCCGCGTTCCTTGTACGAATAGAAGCTGTCCTCGATACGCTGCAGCAATTCCTCCGTGTTCGGGGCTCCCCCGCGCTTGACCAGATCGCGCACTTTGGCCTCGTCGAGCGTACAGACCGCGACTGTATATTTGCGGTGCTCGTTATAGGCGACAACCTGGGCCACAAGGTCGGAGGTCGTGGCAATTGTCTCCTCAATAGTCTCGGGGCTGTACTTCTCGCCGTCCGTGGCTATCAGCAGGGCCTTCTCCCGTCCGGTGACCATAAGGAATCCGTCCTCGTCTATATAGCCGAGATCGCCGGAATACAACCACCCGTCGCGCAGCGCGGAAGCGCTCGCGGCCTCGTTCTTCAAGTACCCGGCCATCACGTTGTCGCCCCGGACGCATATCTCGCCGAGCTCGCCGGGAGCCGCCTCTGTGCCGTCGGCCTTGGTGATGCGGCACTTCAGGTTGGGGATGACGCGGCCGGAGGTGCCGAGCTTGTGCATGTGCGGCGTGTTTGTGCTGATCACCGGCGCGGCCTCGGTGAGGCCGTAGCCCTGGAACACCGGCAGGCCTATCGCCATAAAGAACTCCTGCTGGCCGCGGTCGAGCAAGGCCCCGCCGCCGACGAAGAACTTGATCCGGGAGCCGAATACCTTGCGTACCTTGCTGAACACGAGCTTCTCGGCTATGAACCAAGGGAAGAACGTCGCAAGTTGGACGAACGGCCCCGGACGGTTGTATCCATCGCCGTTTCGCCTGATGCCCGCCGCGACGCCGGCCTGGAATATCCTTGTCGCGAATGCGCCTTTGGACTCCACCCCGGCGATTATGTTCTTCATGAAATTGCCGGAAAGCGACGGCACCGTGAGCATGAATACCGGATTGGATTCGAGGATGTTCGACGGGATGTTGCGCAGGATCGCCATGCCGCCGCCGCGCGCGTCGACAAAATACAGCTGGATGCCCATGATGAGCGCCGCGTAGAGGCCTACAGTGTGGGCGAAACTGTGATCGCATGGCAGGATGACAAGCGTCGAATACCCCCGGGGTATCCTGAAATACGCTATCGAATCCGTGCAATTCGACCAGTAATTCAGGTGCGTGAGCATGATTCCCTTGGGATTGCCTGTGGTGCCAGAGGTATACGAGACGGTCGCCGTCGTGCCCTCGCCTATTTCTTCCATCGCGGCGGCCTGCTCGCGGACGGCTTGTTCGTCGGCATTGCGCCCTTCCTCCATCAAAGCCTGCAGGCCCACGATCTCGGCGGCGGGAAGCAGGGCCCTGGCCTCCCCGACCGCGGCGTCGGTATCCTCGAGCAGGACGACCAGCGGTGTGCGCTCCAGTTGCGCGTACACCGCCGTGAGCTTCTTGACCTGGTTGTACGAGACGCCGATCGCGACGCACCCGGCGTGGTTGATGCGGAACGGCAGTTCCTCTGGCAGGAGCTTGATCGACAGGGGAACTGACGCGCACTTGTTGGCCAGCACGCCAAACTCGAAGGTTACCCACTCGGGGCTGCCCTCGGCGACAATTGCCACCGTACTGTCGGAACCGATTCCGCGCGCGCGCAAGGCGCGGGCCACTAGTTCCGCGCGCTCGCGGGCGGCGCGGAATCCTGTCGGGGTCCATCCGGCATCGGTCTTGCGCCAGCAATAGCTCTGGTCCCCGAAGGTCGAGACGGCGGTTTCCAGCATCTGGATGACTGTGCGTTTCATGTATTTCCCCCGTTGCGGATTAGACGATTCAGGAACGATACGTCAGAACGGTTTGAATTGCTGGGCGACGAACCAAGTATCGCGCGACTCATCCTGGATCTTGAGCAGATCGTCGTAATGCTTCTGCTCCCAGGCCGCCAGGACCTTGAAAAATTCCTTCAACGACAGGATCGACGCTTCTTCTGCCATCGTACTGTAGTGCTTTACAGCGTTCAGCTCAAGGAGAATCGCGGAGGCTACGGCGGTGACAAGATGCTGGTTCCCGGTGAGGCGCTTTATGAACGATTCCGTAACGATCGGCCCTCGTTCGGTCATTGCGGCCGCCTCCGCGGCCAGGTTGCGGTCAGGAGATTTACCCCCCGACAGCTCCCTGTAGTATTGGAGCAGCCAGTTGAAGTGACGCTTCTCCTCCTCCGCCAGGTCGGTAAAAAACTCGGCGAGATCCCCCCCGGCACGACCGGCGGCATCGGCATAGAGCGTGACACTGTCCATTTCGCCCTTGAGGCTTGTCTTAATTCCTTCTATCAAAGCCGAATCGACCATGGCGATACCTCCCACTACGTGACATCCATTAAAAATACGGGCAGAGTTCCCGTCAGGCAAGCGCTTTTA
>CAZKJA010000485.1:0-2585 GCA_964552925.1 uncultured Treponemataceae bacterium | reverse complement strand
TCGCCGCCGAGATAGGCGCCGACCTTGAAGGCATCCGGATGATCGAGGAGAAGGACCATGCGGGAGCGGCCGCCAAAGCCGTCGCTCTGGTCCGTTCCGGCGAAGCCGACATCCTGATGAAGGGAATCCTCGACACGTCAATACTGCTCAAGGCTGCCTTGAACAAGGAACTGGGCCTCAACGCTGGTCGGCTGACCAGCCACGTCGCCGTGATCGAGTCGCCGCACTACCACAAACTGTTCATCGTTACCGACGGCGGCATCAATATAGCCCCCGACATTCAGGGCAAGATCGACATCATCGCCAACGCCGTGAAAACCTCCAGGTCCCTCGGGGTGGAGCGGCCCAAGGTGGCCCTGCTCGCCGCCATCGAGAAAGTCAACCCGGAGAAGATGCCGTGCACTGTCGACGCCGCGATAATCACTCAGATGCAGAGGCGCAACCAGATAAAGGATTGCGTGATCGACGGCCCGCTGGCGCTCGACAACGCGATGAGCGCCGAAAGCGCCCGCATCAAGATGATCAGTTCCGAGGTCGCGGGGGACGCCGACATCCTGATAGTGCCGGACATAGAAGCGGGAAACATACTGTACAAGTCCCTTGTCGACCTCGGCGGCGCCAAAGGCGCTGCAATAGTCGCGGGCGCGACCAAGCCGATCGTGCTGACGAGCCGGTCCGATAGCAGGGAGACCAAGCTCGCGAGCATAGCGCTCGCCGCCGTGGTCGGATAAAGCGATTCGATGAACAGGAAACCGTTGGAGCGCCGCGCTGTGGCGTTCCCGAGATACTGGAAGGAGTAGCCATGGCTATCAAAGGAAAACCCGTCGTAGATCGGGAGCGGTGCAAGGGCTGTCTGCTCTGCGAGCACGCCTGCCCGACAAAGGTTCTGGCGGTCGACGGCAACGCGAATTCATGGGGCTATTACCCGATCAGGGTCGTGGCCGAAGACAAGTGCATCGCCTGCGGCAATTGCTACACCGTCTGTCCGGATGTGGCGATCACCGTCTACAAACTGTAAGGAGAGTCCGGCATGGCTGAAGAAAAACGCCTGATGAAGGGCAACGAGGCTATGGGCGAAGCCGCGGTACGCGCTGGTTGCGACGCGTATTTCGGATATCCCATCACCCCGCAGAACGAACTGACGGCCTACATGGCCAAGCATATGGTCGACCACAAGCGGACGTTCATACAGGCCGAGAGCGAGGTCGCCGCGATCAACATGGTATTCGGCGCGGCCGCGACGGGAGCCCGCGCGATGACAAGCAGCTCGAGCCCCGGCGTATCGCTCAAGCAGGAAGGAATCTCGTACATGTGCGGCGCCGACCTGCCGGCCGTCATCGTCGACGTTGCGCGTTCCGGTCCGGGGCTCGGCGGCATATCCCCGGCCCAGGGCGACTACTTCCAGGCTACCCGTGGCGGCGGCCATGGCGATTACCATACCATAGTGCTCGCGCCAAAAAGCGTGCAGGAAGCGGCCGACCTGACCTTCGAGGCCTTCGACATGGCCGACGCGTGGAACGTGCCCGCCCTGGTGCTCGCCGACGGCATGATAGGCCAGATGATCGAGGGCGTCGTGCTGCCCGAACCGAAGGATTCCAAGGCCAGAGTAAAAAAAACCTGGGCAATCGGGAACCGTGGCAAGAGGGATCCGAACCATGTGTCGTCCGAGTATCTGAACCCGGATGATTGCGAGCTCATCAACAACCAGCGCTTCAAGCGATACGCCGAGATGAAGAAGGCGCTCGTCAGGTTCGAGGAGATCAATACCGACAAATCCGAACTCATCCTCGTCGCCTACGGCACCTCGGCCCGCGTAAGCCTCGGCGCCATGCAGCTGGCCAAGAAAGCCGGCATCGACGTCGGTGTATTCCGGCCGATAACGCTGTGGCCATTCCCTGACAAGCGGCTTGCAGAGCTCGCCGCCAAGGGCAAGCGCTTCCTGTGCGTCGAGATGAGCATGGGGCAGATGATCGAGGACGTGAAGCTTTCGGTGAACGGCAAGAGCGAAGTGCTCTTCTATGGGCGATGCGGCGGCAACATCCCGAGCGAGGAAGAAGTCCTCGCCGAGATCCGCCGGATCCTGAAGAAATAAGGGGGACAGCATGGAACTTGCATACGGACATCCGAAGAGCCTCCTGCCGATCCAGACGAAATATTGCCCCGGCTGCGGCCATGGAGTCATCCATAGACTTATAGCCGAGGTGATAGACGAGTTGGGTGTGCAGGCTAAATCGATACTAATGAACCCCGTCGGCTGCTCGATCTGGGCCGACCTGTACTTCGACTTCGACTCGGTCCAGGTGCCGCACGGACGGACTCCCGCGGGCGCCACCGGCGTCAAGCGGATGCTGACCGACCACTTGGTCATCTGCTACCAAGGCGACGGCGACCTCGCGGCGATCGGCACCGCCGAAGCGGTCCACGCGGCCAACCGCGGCGAGAAGTTCACTACTATTTTTGTCAACAACGCGATCTACGGCATGACCGGCGGCCAGATGGCCCCGACGACGCTTATCGGCCAGCACGCGACCACCGCCCCCTACGGCCGCGACGCCGAAAATGGCGGAATGGGCTATCCCATCCGC
>CAZKJA010000484.1:0-2592 GCA_964552925.1 uncultured Treponemataceae bacterium | reverse complement strand
GCCGAGGATTTGGCGATAGCGCATATCGCGGGCATGGACTCGATGGCCCGCGGCTTTTCCGCCGCCGCGAGGATGATAGCCGACGGCGCCTTGGATACATTCATCTCGAAACGCTACAAGGGCTGGGACGAAGGCCTCGGCGCGTCGATCGAATCTGACAAGGAGAGCATGCATAGCCTGGAATCCTACGCCTTGGACCTGGCCGAGTTCCCCCTTGAATCCGGCAGGCAGGAATACCTCGAAGCCGTCGTCAACCGCTATATATGATCACAAGGCACCCAGGAAATCGGTGAGCATGGATATCGTGGAGTACGCGCTCGGGATAGACTCGAGCACCCAGGGAACGACAGCCGTCCTCGTCGAGCTCGGCTCCTTCGCCGTCGCGGCCCGGGCCAAGGTTCGGTACCGGGACGACTCACGGCTGGCAGGCTTCGGCCGGACCGAAACCGGCATAATGCTCCCTCCCCGCGAGCCGGGAGAGGCGGATCAATCCGTCGGGCTCTTCCTTGCCGCGCTCGACGCCGTTCTTTCCGACCTGCCGCGGGAGCTCCTGGCCCGCGTGCGGACGATGTCCGTCTCGGCCCAGCAGCATGGCCAGGTCTGGCTTGGTCCCGGCTCGGGGGCGGCTTTCAAGCGGCTCGGCGAAGCCGACGCGGGGAAGCCAGGCGGACCGGGGCTCGCCGAGTTGCTCGCGCCAGCGCTCGCCAGCGACCGCGCTCCCATATGGATGAGCTCCAACGCAGCCCGGGAGGCGGATCGGTTGCGGGATGCCGCAGGCGGTTCGGAACTCATGACGGCCCTCTCCGGATCGGACAGCCCCGCGCGCTTCTCCGGGGCGGTCCTCATGCACCGGGCCATGCGGGAACCGGAGATCTATGCGGGCTGCTCTGTCATCCACCTTATATCATCGTTCCTTTCGTCGGTGCTTTCCGGCCGGGCCAACGCGCCGATAGACTGGGGCAATGGCGCGGGGACGAGCCTCATGGACTGGTCCGGCCGGACCTGGAGCGATCAGTTGATCGGCGGGGCTTCGGAAGCGCTCCCCGGCGGCGCTTCGGCTCTCCGCGCCAGGTTGCCGGGCCTCGTACACCCGCTGACGAGCGTGGGCAGGGTCGCGCGCTATTTCTCGGAGCGCTACGGCATACCGCCGACAGCCGCCGTGTTCGCCGGCTCGGGAGACAATCCCCAGACCAAGGTCCTGTCCCCGGGCGACCTCCTGTCGTTGGGCACGAGCTTCGTCCTCATGGCCGAGGGCTCCAGGCCGCACCCGAGCGCGAACGCAATGTACGATGGCCTCGGCAAGCCCTTTCTATTCGGCTGCAGGACGAACGGCGCTCTGGGCTGGGAAGCCGTCAGGTTGTCGCACGCTCTCGCGGCGGACGATTTTTCCGCTGCCGACGCCGCCTTGGCCGCAACGCCGCCGGGCTCCGTCCTGCGTGTTCTCCAGAGGGAACCAGAGTCCTTTCCCGCGTCCCAGATCCTGGATATCGGAGGGAGGCAGGTCTTCGCGGAGGATTACGCGGGCACCGTCGACTCGACTCTCGGCCTCGTATACCTGGGTTCCAGGCGCTTCACGGTGGGCAAGACCGATACGGCGGCTCGTGAGCCCATGGCCATCACGGGCGGCGCCGCGATGAGCGACGGCGTGGCAAGGCGCGTCGCCGCCATCTGGGGCCGCCCAGTCTCGCGCATCGATGAGGCCGGCGCCGCCTCCGGCGCCGCAGTCGCGGCGGCCGTCGCCTTGATGCCGGAATCCGGGCGGGAGGAATTCGCGGCCCGGGCGGCTATTGTAGTGTCCGGGCGGGGCAAGATCGTCGAACCCGATCGCAACGCGCTCGCGGCTTACCACGGCGAGGACGGGTACCTCCGCCGGCTCGAGCGACTGATGGAGGGCGTGGCTACCGGGACGCTCTAGGACGGGATGACATTTCCGAAGGGTAGTTTTCGTTCTTTGATTTTTTTGTTGTGATTGTATAGAACTTCCAAAATACGAGTCATCGCCGACGAGAACTTGCCGGTTTTTGTCCAGGAATAAGGGGCTCAGCCTCTGGTAGGATGATGGTGACAAAACACACCAACCACCAGAGGGAAGCCCCATGGACAAGGAGCACTGTTTGCGCTTTTGTTACTCACAGCCGCCTTTGCCCCAGTACAAGTACAGTGGTCAGACCCTATGGGCGCGACCGGAAACCCTTTGCTATTCGAAAGCCAGCGCTATTCCGAGCGACAGGTTTTCGAGGGCTAGCCAAGATTCCATGCCGTCGGTATAGCGGTACCTCAAGGTGGCCCTGGCCGAGACGGGTCCGAGCCTGAACGCCACGCCTCCCCCTGCCTCGACTCCGAGGCGGAACAACGCTCGGCCGAAGTCGGAGTCCAGGCTACTCCATCTATAGTCCCATAGGTCGTTAAGGGCCTCGAGACTGTTGCCCGAGTCGATGCCGGGGTGGTCATCAGCGGAGTTGTATGAGCTCGTCGGCGCCCAGATAGCGGTCACCGCAGGTCCGGCTTCGGCGAAAAACGACAGCGGTCCGCCGACCGTCCGGTAGCGGAGCGCCAACGAGAACAGGCTCGCCCCGGATGAACTGAATTGGT
>CAZKJA010000483.1:0-2592 GCA_964552925.1 uncultured Treponemataceae bacterium | reverse complement strand
ACATCTTCAAAAGCCGCTCCTTGTAGAATCCTTTTTCCATCGAAGAGCGCGTGCCGAGGAGTCCGACTCGGCGGGCTCCGGCTGTCTTGGTACGACGAAAACACGAATCGTCCGATCCCATGACCAATGTTACGAAATGATTATCCACATAACAGTGGCGTCCCGGCGGAATTGCGTTATAATATGGCCAACATCAGCGAAAAGCATCCAGGTAATATCCATCGCGGGGTAAACCATGTCAAAGAAGTTTTCCATCCTTTTGCTGGCGTCATGTGCCTACGCGGGCATGGCCGCGGCTCAATCCGGCACGGGCTTTTCCCTATTCGTTGACCCGACGCTCCTCGTCCCCATGCCTGGCACCGGTAGCGAGCTACGGTACGATCTCGGGGTCATGGCATCGCTCGGCGCCGACTGGGTACCGTCGGGCCTGCCATTCCTGGCTTTCAAAGGCGCGATAGATTATTCGCAAGTTCCTTTCACTACCGACCAGGCGCTCCAATCGATAGGCGCCAGCGCCGGCGTAGGCGTGCGGCTGGGCATCACCAACGCGCTGTCGCTCGGCATGGCGGGGCGGGGCGGGCTGGGATACGGCATGCTCGAGGGCGTCGGCGCCATGACGCCGTACGCCATCGCTGGCGTAGACGCGTCGCTCTACCTTACCCCGAGCTTGCGCCTGAGCCTCGGGGGCGGCTACCTTCACCAGTTCGCCGCGTCCGATGCCCTGTACCAGGGCATAAGCGCCAGCTTGACCGCGGGCTTCAACTTCAACCGGATGGATACGCGGCCGCGGCTGCGCATGCTCGAACTGGCGTTCTCGCCGGTATTCCCCGTGTTCTACAAGCATTACGATACCAATCCCCTGGGTACCGTCACGTTGGTCAACGAGGAAGGCGGCTCCATACAGGACGTCCACGTGAGCCTGTTCGCGCCTCAATACATGGACGCGCCCAAGATATCGCTCGTGATCCCGTCGATGAAGCGGGGTGAGAGGAAGACCGTCGACCTGTACGCCCTGTTCACGCGGCAGATACTGTCGACCCTCGAGCCGACCAAGGCCCAGATCCAGGTAAGCGTCGGCTACGAATACTCCGGCGCCAGGAAGGAAGCCAAGACGGCGGTGACCGTCGTCATAAACCACCGCAACGCGTCGACATGGGACGACGACCGCAAGGCGGCCAGCTTCGTCACCCTGAACGATCCGGCAGTCATGCGCCTGGCCAAGGCCGCGGCCGGCACCGCGAGGAATTCCGGCTACATGACCCTCGACACCAACCTCAGGCAGGCGGTAGGCGTCTTCGAGGAGCTCAGGCTATACGGCATACAATACGTCCCCGACCCGTCGGTGCCGTACGAGAAATCGTCAAAGGACGACTCCAACGTTGACTACCTCCAGTTCCCGGCCCAGACCCTGGATTTCCACGCCGGCGATTGCGACGACATGTCGATACTATTCGCCGCCCTCCTCGAGGCCAGCGGCGTCGAGAGCGCCTTCATCACCGTGCCCGGGCACATCTACACGGCCTTCGCTCTCGGCATGACGCCGTTCGAGGGCCGCGCGTTCTTCACCAATTTCGGCGACATCGTCGAGGCTGAAGGCAAACTGTGGCTCCCCGTGGAGATAACGATACTCGGCGATGGCTTCATGCGGGCCTGGCAGATAGGCGCCAGACAGTGGCGCGATGCCGCAGCCAAGGGAGAAGCGAAACTGTACCCGGTCCGCGACGCGTGGAAGCTGTACGAACCCGTGGCAATACTGGGCGACGATGCCTCGGTTGTATTACCCAGGTCCGAGTCGCTCGTGCAGCGCTATACGGCCAGCATGGACGCTTTCCTGACCCGCGAGATGAAGCCCCTGATAGAAGCAGCCAAGACTCAATCATCGGCTACGCCCAGTCCCGTTGCCTTCAACAAACTCGGCATTATTTACGCCAGGTATGGCTCGTTCGACGAAGCGGAGAAAGCCTTCCTCGCCTGCGTAAAGCTGAAGGATTATGCGCCGGGCTACGCCAACCTGGCCAACGTCTACCTCCTGCGGGGCGACTACAGGAAAGCGCTCGACGCGTTCAAGAAGGCTTTGGCCATATCGCCGCGGAGTGTCTCGGCCCTCGTCGGCATCGCGATAGCGTCATACGAACTGGAAGACAGGGCCGGCGCCATCAAGTATATCGAGCAGCTATCGAAGATTGACGAGCCGGCCGCCGGCCGGTACGCCTATATGCAATCCGCCGCCGGCTCGCGCGCGGCCAGCGCCGACGCCGCCCCGGCCGTTCAGTGGGAGGAATGACATGGAACGATATCCGCGTACCCGGATCGCCATACTGCTCGCGGCCTGCTCGCTCCTGGCGCTCCTCGCAACCGCCTGCTCCGACGCGCTGTTGACCCAGCTCAACGCCTTGATACACGACGCCAACGCCCCGAGCATCAGCCCCGCTTCGGGCGCCGTTATAACAGCGCATGAGAGCTTGACCATCAGCTTTCCGTCGGCCATCACGCCATCGGCGATTACCGTAGCCGGTGACCTCGGCGCATCCTACGGCTCGTTGGCGTGGCCGGATACCAAAACGCTTACCCTTAACCCGACAAACACCGGGG
>CAZKJA010000482.1:0-2593 GCA_964552925.1 uncultured Treponemataceae bacterium | reverse complement strand
AATACGACTGGCGGATTCATCAATTTCCCCACGTCAGCGACCGGGACAATGTCGAATCTCGTCCAATACCTGGCGTATCCCTTCACGGCACCCGCAGCTTGGCAGGCAGCCAGCAATACCTTTCCGGGAAGCGGTATAGCGTTCGGCGCCGCGGTCATTACGAATGCGACCGGATCCGATCGAATCTACTATTTCGGCGGAACCGCCGCCCTCGGTACAGGGGCAAGCGGTTCGTTAAACGTTCGTTGGATCGCTCCTCCACAGCCACCGAGCGTTTGGGCAAATACCTGGTCTGTCCCCCTCGCCACCATGTCTCCAGGTCGCTGGGGCCACGGCGCAGTCACGCTGAACGAGTAGGAGCAGAATAATGAACCGACGCAAAAGGTTATTGGGACTGACAATCGTGTTTTTCACGATCGCGGCGGCGGCGTTCGGCCAAGCCCCTGACGCGCTTATCGATAAGGCACGGACCTCGTACCGCGAGGATTCGTTCGAGAAGGCTTTCTCGGAAATTTCCGACGGAATTCCGGAGTCCGTCACGGATTCGGCCGTGAAACGACGGACAGCCGATTTCTTCGCCGAAATGGGCGTTCAGGAATACGGAATCAAGAATTACAAGAACGCGTACGATTCGTTCAGGAAAGCGCTGAAATACGATCCCACGAACACGCAGGCATCGTCCTATTTCATCCGGATACGGCGTGAGATGAATGTCTCCGCGCTCAAAAACGAGGCGCCGCCGAGGGTTAAGGCCGTACCGGCGGCGGAAATCGCCGCGGCTCCCGCTACGGCTCCCGCTACCACGCCAGTTGCCGCTCAGCCGACCCCGCCCCCCGTCTCAACCGTCGAGCTGACCGAGCTCAAGGGCGCCCTCGACGACGCGAGCTCGCGGCTCCAGGCGATGGAGTCATCGGTCACCACGACGAGCGACGAAAACAAGGTCCTCAAGGGTCAGGTCGAGCAGCAACTCAAGCTGCTGCAGACCTTCATCGACCGACAGGCTGCAGCCCCGGCCAAGCCGACAGCGGCTGCGGCGCCTGCTCAGACGGCCCAGGAAAAAGCCCTCGTCGCGCAAACGATAGAACTCCTGACGAAGATGTCCGAGAAGGAGGCCGCGCCTCCCCAGATCGTAATGCAGAGCGATCCGGCGCTCAAGGAGTTGATGGCGCGTCTCGAGACGAGCCAGGAGGACCAGCGCCAGGGGAGATCCCTCGACCTTATCGTCTTCATAGCCTTGGCGATCCTGGGCGCGGCGTTCGTGGGCCTTGTAGTATTCTTGTTTGTGGTCGCGTCGCGTTCCCGCAAGCGGAATGACTCGCAGTACGAGAAGAGCATTGACGCTTCGTCGATACAAGCGACAGTACCGGGTAACTCTCCATACATGGCGATTGGACAATACAGGGGCGAAACGCCGCTCCTGGAGTTCATAGAGTCCGCGCCACAGGGAGCGGGAGGCACCGACCTCGCGATACGCCGCGACCTTCTCAAGGCCGACAGGCTCAACCGCATGTACGAGGAAGTCCGAACCGGGAGCCTTGGGTGGAATACAGTCAGGCAGTACATCGGGGAATTGGAAGTGTCCCTCCGCACCGAGATCCTGAAGACAGTCGAGCGCAAGCTTGACGAAGGCGATCTCATATCTTCCGACGCGATCCTGCCTGTGATATTCCCCTTCCTTACCGACTACAACGATTTCGTCAGGGAAAAATCAGAGGGGTTGGCCCGCCGTGCCTTAACGGAAAACAGGAAGCCGACCGGCGGCGCGAACGGAGAGGAAGGCGAGGAGGCGGCGAATGCTGACGATCTCGACCCCTTGTCAGTGAAGAACCTTATGGATATACCGCGCAAGCTCAAGATGATTTTCAAGGACAACGAACAGAGCCTTATGACAGCGAAGGTCTGCCGAGGGATGGGGGCGATTCTCGGCCTGTCGCCGGAAGAGCGCAACATGCTGTACAAGACCGCCCTGGCCCACGATTGCGGGTACCTCATGCTAGACCGCGACCGCCTCGTCCGGACCATTTCGAAACAGGAAATCGACGAGGAAGATTTCCTGTTCATCCAGTCCCACGTCACCCTTTGCACAGACTATTTCGGCGAGATTGAGCTACCCGAGCAATTCAGGAGCGGCCTCCTGTCGCACCATGAGCGCAACGACGGATCCGGTTACCCCCGGGGGCTCAAGAAGGAAGAGATACCGCTCTTCGCGAAGATCATCGGGGTCGCCGAGCCCTTCTCCGCGCTTGTCTCGAAGCGCGCGTCCCGGGACAAGCGGGACGTGACGCACGCGCTCGCCATAATATCCGATGGAGCGAGGTCGAAGTTCGACTCCGCGCACGTCGACGCTCTCGTGAAGGTTGCCTCGACGATCGGGGTATCCTGATGGCCGGACCGGTGTTCTTCGCGTTTATATCGAGCGCCGCGCCGCAGACCCGCGGCCGGGTGATCGATAGCCTGGTCCTGGAATTCGCGGAAGCGAAATCCGGCCGAGCGGTGCTCGTGGACCTGGACCCCGGCTCGAATTTGCGGTTCAAGACCGGTCGGCCGTCAAAGGATGACCCGATCGCGCGTTACGGCAATACCCTGGCCAAAT
>CAZKJA010000481.1:0-2596 GCA_964552925.1 uncultured Treponemataceae bacterium | reverse complement strand
TCCCCATCGAGACGTGGTCTTCCTGGTTGGCGCTCGACGGTATCGAGTCGACGCTGGCCGGGTGCGCCAGCACCTTGTTCTCGGACACGAGCGAGGCGGCGGTGTACTGCACTATCATGAAACCGGAATTGAGCCCGCCATCCTTGACGAGGAAAGCGGGGAGTCCGTTCGACAAGGCCGGATTGACCAGGCGCTCTATGCGACGCTCGGATACGTTGGCCAATTCGGCAATAGCTATGCCCAGGAAATCCATCGCGAGCGCAACGGGTTGGCCGTGGAAGTTGCCGCCCGAGATGATGTCCCCTCCCGAGGGGTCCTCGGGGTTCAGGAATATCAACGGATTGTCGGTGGCCGCGTTCACTTCGCGCGAGACTATGTCGAAAACATAACTGATCGCGTCGCGCGAAGCGCCGTGTATCTGCGGGATGCAGCGAAGCGTATACGCGTCCTGCACGCGTTCCTGCCCCTGCCGCGTCGTACAAAGCGAGCCGTCGAGCAAGCCGCGCAGGTTGGCCGCGCACTCGATCTGGCCGAACTGCCCACGAGCTTCATGCATGCGCGGATCGAGCGAATCGGTAATGCCTCTCATCGCCTGGATCGTGATGGAAGAAACCACATCGGCCGTCCGGACCAGTTTCCATGCGTCGAAAGCAGCCAGCGAGGCAATGGCGGTCATGCATTGCGTACCGTTGATCAGCGCCAGGCCTTCCTTGGCCGCCAATACAACGGGTTCGAGACCGGCTTTGTCGAGAGCCTCGGCGGCGGCCATCCGCTTCCCGCGGTAGAAGCACTCGCCCATGCCGCAGAGGGCCAAGGCCATGTGCGCAAGGGGAGCCAGGTCTCCGGAGGAACCGAGCGAGCCTTTTTCGGGAATCACGGGAACGATACCCGCGTTGAGCATATCGAGGAGCGCGAGCACGGTGGAAAGCCTTGCTCCGGAATTTCCCACGGCTATCGCGTTGGCCCGGAGCACCATCATCGCGCGCACGACTTCTTCCGGCAGGGGTTCCCCGACGCCTACCGCATGGCTCATTATAAGGTTTTTCTGAAGGGTCGCGTTGCTCTCCTTGCTGATCACCACATCGCAGAATTTTCCGAATCCCGTCGTTATGCCGTACCTGACAAGCGACTCTTCCACACAACGGTCGACGATTTTTCGCGAAGCTTCTATCCTCGGCGCCGCTTCAGCCGCGAGTTCCGCGACGGCGCCGTATCGGGCGACCATCACGATGTCCTTGATGCTTGCCTCGCGGCCGTCGAGAACCACAGTATCCATGGGTAAAACCTTTCAGGAGACGATGCCGGAATACCATCGATCCCCGTCGCAGCAAGGTAAAAGTATACCATGCAGGCAAAGATATGGGCGACTCCCCGATTCGGTTGGCTATGCTCCGCCAGGTCTCACAAACCCAGAACGCTGAACACAGCCGACCAGAAATCGTCTTCCTGCAGACGGCCCTCGAGCCTGGCCTTGATGAATGCCTTCATCTCGGGCGAAAAGGTCTTCCAGTACAGGTTCTGCCAATCCGGCATACGTTCCCATAGCTCCTGCTGCTTCGACGGCGGCATCATGCCGAGAGAATAGCCGGTAAAATCTCGTATCATCATCGCTAGCGCTTCCGGGGGCAACGCATCGCTCGCTTCATCCACATGCCCCCCCACGGGGAGCCCCGAGCGGTCGGGAAGCACATCGTCCAAAAGCGCCTCTATATCATCGTCGCTGGCGCCGGGCTCCTTCTGCCTGACGATCCGCGCCACATAGTCGCGGACAGTAGTGCGCAGGCCATCCATGCTGGCTTCCACGCCTTCCTGGACCGATGAAGCCATCTTCTCCGCCAAGGCTCCCGGATTGAGCCCGCCAAGCGCCGCGTACTTGCCAAGGTCGCGTTTCTTCCTATCGCAGGCCTTGAGGATCACCTCGAACTCGCGTTCATCCGCCTTGTTGAGGATATAGTCGATGATCGCCTGCAGTTCGCTTCTGGCCATACGACATAGTACACCGATTCGTGCCGGCAGGCGCACAATATATGGATTTTTGAAACCAGCTCAATCGTCTGGAAAAAAAATCGCTTCTAAACTACGATAGGAGAATAGGGATTTTGTTCCCATAACCATTTTTCCCGGAGGCTTTCATGCCCGTAAAGAGAGATTTTGGCGTTCATCTCGACCGCCGTTCCCAGGAACAACGCGGAAGATTGATAGCATTCATAAATTTGAAGCTGGCATCGCTGGGCCTACCCGTTTATTCCAAGGAAGGTACCGCCTTCCTCGAACTCGCAAACGACATGCTCGCCAATTACCGAGAGAAAAACCGGCTGCTCGCCGATTACCTGCCGCCGGCCGATTCCAGGATACAGGCATTCCTCGATTCCTACCTGTCCGCCTTGCCATCGGAAGACAGGCCGCGACTCCCTTCAGGGACGCTGGTGCTCGATCGTTACGGCATGGCTCGCGAGCTGTCTTTGCCCCCCGATGCCCACGACTACAAGTCTCCCACCTTGTCATCGTACCGCATACGGAACGGTATCCTGCACAATCCGGCGAACGACAGGCGGACGACCCAGGGAGTCTTCCATATCGCCGAGGGTGGCCTTCC
>CAZKJA010000480.1:0-2612 GCA_964552925.1 uncultured Treponemataceae bacterium | reverse complement strand
TCTCGATACTCTGGCTCCTGTTGCCGTATTCCAGCCCGGCGATGGTGTGGGGCTACGCGGGCAAAGGCCTGCGGACGACCATCACCCTCGACAATTTCTGGGGACGCATGCTCAACGACTTCCTCGCGGTGAGGATAGGGCGGAACTTCGTGTTTCCGACCGGCATGCTCCTGTTCGTCGCGCTCTTCGTATTCATCGTCTACCTGTTCTTCCGTACGAAGACGGGCACGGCGATGACGGCCGTCGGGTCAAACCCCGACTTCGCGCGCGCGGGCGGCGTGTCTTCCGACAGGATGCGCACGATAAGCGTCATGCTGTCCACCGTGCTGGGCGCCGTCGGCATCATCGTGTACCAGCAGAGTTTCGGCTTCATCCAGCTGTACCAGGCGCCGCTGTACATGGCGTTCCCCGCGGTCGCGGCGCTGCTTATCGGCGGCGCGAGCGTCAACAAGGCGAGCATGGTAAACGTCATCGTCGGCACCTTCCTGTTCCAGGGGATCCTGACGATGACGCCCAGCGTCATAAACAGCGTGCTCCAGACGGACATGTCCGAGGTCATACGCATCGTACTGTCCAACGGCATGATCCTGTACGCCCTGACGAGGAAGACGAAGGTGACGAAATGAAGAAGAAATTCTACCCGCGGAGGTTCGTCGCGGACAACGTCGTCGTCGTCATCTTCCTGGTGCTCACGGCGATAGCGACGCCGATATCCGGTTTGTCGGCAAATTATATTTTACAAGACATATTTACGCGAATCGGGCGCAACTCGTTCCTTGTCTTCAGCCTGCTGTTGCCGATAATGGCCGGCATGGGGCTCAATTTCGGCATGGTGCTCGGCGCGATGGCCGGCGAGGTGGGCCTCATCTTCGCCGTCGACTGGAACATAGCCGGGGTCTGGGGCCTCGGGTTCGCGGTCCTCGTCGGCTTCCCGATAGCGGTGATGCTCGGCTGGGCGGCCGGAGCGGTGCTCAACAGGGCCAGGGGCCGCGAGATGGCCACGGGCTACATACTCGGCTTCTTCATGGACGGCGTGTACCAGTTCGTCGTGCTGTACCTGATGGGCGCGGTCATACCGGTGCGCTCCGCCGCTATAACCCTGTCGCGAGGCTACGGCATACGCAACACGCTCAACCTCGATTCGGTACGGCAGAGCCTCGACAACCTGCTCATGTTCAAGGCCTTCGGGCTCAATTTCCCGATAGCCACCTACCTGATCGTCGCCCTGCTATGCGTCTTCATCGTGTGGTTCCGCAAGACAAAGCTGGGACAGGACATGCGCGCGATCGGGCAGGACCAGAGCGTGTCCAACGCCTCGGGCATACCGGTGGAGCGCACACGGATCATCGCGATCGTGCTGTCGACAGTGCTGGCGATGATTGGCCAGATCATATTCCTCCAGAACATGGGCAACATGGCGACGTACAACGCGCACAAGCAGACCGGTTTCTTCGCGGTCGCAGCGATACTCGTCGGAGGCGCCTCGGTGACAAAGGCGACGATCCCCAACGTGTTCGTAGGCGTGGTGCTCCTGCACCTGATGTATATAGTGATGCCGCGCGCCGGCGCCGAGCTTTTCGGTTCGGCCCAGATAGGCGAGTACTTCCGCGACGCCTTCAGCTACGGCGCCATCGCGCTGGCCCTCGTACTGCACGCCTGGCGCAAGCGCAGGGGCGTCGAGATAGACCGCGCCGGCCTGCGCATGAACACCGTCGACCCGGCTGCCAAGGGAGGCGTCGCATGAACGGTAGCACCAGGGCCGCGACCGCCCCGGGGTTACGCATCCGCAGGCTGGCCGTCAGGGCCACGCTCGCTGTCGTGTACCTCGCGCTCGTCGTCTTCATCTTCGTCAACGGCAGGGAGCACACTGTGCTGCTCGACAACAAGACGGCTGCCGACGGCTCGACCCAGGCCTTCAAGCGGGTCAAGGTATACGTCGACGAGCGCCCACCGGTGGAGCTGTTCGCCCGCGACCGCGACATGATCAAGGTGCTCGGCCAGCGGCACCGCATCAGGATAGAGACGCAGGAAGGCGCCGTGCGGCTGGAGACGGAGTTCACAGTTCCCTTGGCCGACAACATGATACTTGTGTCGGTACCCAGGATGGCCGCCGGCCAGGACGACTTCTGGGAGCCCTTCGTAGTCGTGTACGAACGCCCCACGTCGGACGACACGCCGCCGCCGAGCATAACGGATCCCGTGCAGGTCGCGCCGAGCCTCTAGCCCGAGATATCCGGGCCAGCCCAGGGCGACGCTTGTCTCGTTACTTGCTATAAGGTATTATTCGGAAACACTCAAGCAAGCGGGGGACGCGGGTAGCGCCCCCCGTTGTATACAGCAACGGAGCATAATCCATGGCAAAGTACCCGTTCGGAGACATCGAACCCAAGTGGCAGAAGTATTGGGACACGCACAAGACCTTCCGTGCGACCGAGGACCCTTCGATCCCGAAATCGAAGCGGCGCTACGTCCTCGACATGTTCCCGTACCCTTCCGGCGCCGGCCTCCACGTCGGGCACCCTGAAGGCTACACCGCCACCGACATACATTGCCGCTACCTGCGCATGAACGGTTACAACGTCCTCCACCCCATGGGCTTCGACTCGTTCGGG
>CAZKJA010000479.1:0-2630 GCA_964552925.1 uncultured Treponemataceae bacterium | reverse complement strand
CCAGCCATATACTGCGGATGATGGGATAGACCGTGAAGGTAAGGATGAACACCAGTGCAGGAGCAAGGAACAGCCATGCCCTGACATCGGTTTTCAATTGCCGTGAAAAACCTTTGGGGGTGCCATTGATGCCAGTCATCGTGTTCCTCCTTGAGCCGGGGCCATTCTCCATGGAAGCGTCCCCGCGACACAAGCCTCTCCGCCCCGCCTTCGCAAGCAGCGGCAACAAGTTCCGAGTAGCATGGAGGACAGACCCAGACGCCTCGACCTCCATGTGTATAAATCTTTACCGGAAAAATCTCACTGATAACGTTTCAGGGCATCCTCGGCTTGCTTTTGCGCATTCTTGAGCGCCTGGGCGGGCGTCGCGTCACCGGTTATGGCCGATTGAATATTGTCGTTGAGAATCCTCCACATTTTGGAAGCCTCATACGTAGTCAGCTCGGGTTTGGCCAGCGGTATCTGGTCGAAGGCTACACGGGCCTGGGGTACCCTGACCCAGTAATTCTTGATGAGGTCGGAATTGACCGAGGACTTTCTGGGAGCTACATAGCCAGTGTCGAGGCTCCACTGGGCGAGGCGCTCGGCATCGGTCGCAAACTTGATGAACTTCCAGGCGGCCTGCTGCCTCTCCTTGGAGATGCCAGCCGAAATATAGAAGTTTCCGCCGCCGGTTGGAGCCGCCACGCGCTTCCGGCCGGGCAGGAAGGCGGTGCCGAACTTGAACTTGGCGTTGTTGTTGATGTTGGTGAGGTTGCCTGTGGTGTGGTAGATCATCGCTACCTTGCCATTGATGAACTGGCCGGGCAGGTCGGTCCACTGGACTATGCCAGTCTGCATGACCTTGTACTTGTTCTGGAGGTCGACCCAGAACTGGAGGGCTTCGATGTTGCCGGGTGTGTCAAAGTAGACCTTCTTGCCATCGGGGCTCATCAGGTTGCGGCCGTCTTCCGAGTTCTGGAGCGCGAAGCCGGTGAAAGCCCACTGGGCAGAACCGGAATTGAGCGCGATACCGACACCATACCGCTCGACATTGCCGGCTGCGTCTTTCTTGACGAGTTTCTGTGCGTACGTCACGAGCTCATCCCAGGACTTGGGAGCCGCTTCGGGGTTGAGACCCACTTCGGCGAAGGCGTCCTTGTTGTAGTACATGACCATCGTGCTGCGCTGGAAGGGAATGCTATAGATCTTGCCGTCTACATAGGAGTCTTCCATGAAACCGGAGAGGAAATCCTGAATGTACGCTTTGCCGGCCGCACCATCCTGTGCGATGAATTCGTCCAGGGCTATCGCGGTACCGGTAGAGGCCATGGAGAAGCGCTGGGTAGCAAGATTTATGAAGACATCAGGAGGATTTTTACCCTGCCGCGCAGTCTGAATCTTCACAACGGTGTCGTCGTAGCTACCGGTATAGACGGGCATAACCGCGATCTCGGGATTGGCTACGGTAAAATCCTGGCAGATCTTGTCGATCAGCTTGGTGACCGGGCCGCCCACCTGGACAGGGTAGAAAAAGGATAGCTCGATTTTCTTGGCCTGGGCAGTGGCTAAGGGTACGACGATCATGCACGCCATAACAAGCAACAGATTCCTCTTCTTCATAATAACCTCCATCAGGATGCAGTCGGTGATGATGAGGGACTATAATACCATAATTGAAACGTGTCAAATTAATTTTCGATGAGCTTTCCAGGCTTACCTCCACGCTGCGGCGCACATTCCCTTGTGCAGGATACGCCGGCTTCGCTACAGTACCCCCAACATGAACGGAACATACGAAGAACGGTTCAGGGCCTGTACCTGGGATGTCGACCAGGCGGGCAAGCTCACCCTCGCCGCGGCGTACAACTATTTCCAGGAGGTCGCCGGCCACCACGCGACCGCGCTCGGCGTAGGCGCCGAATACATGCAGGCGAACGGCATCGTCTGGATACTCTCCAGGATGAGCGCCGTCCTGGACAGCCGCCCGCTCGCGGGCTCCGGGCTCATAGTGAGGACCTGGCCGCGCGGGACAGACAGATTGTTCGCGATCCGCGACTACGAACTGCTCGACGAGGCCGGAGTCACGGTCGGCCGCGGCCGCAGCGGCTGGCTCGTCGTCGACTCGAAGAGTTTCAGGCCGAGGCGGCCCGACGCGGTCGCGGCCAACCTGCCGAAAAACGAGGACCTCGACTCCATGCCCGATGGCGCCTTGGCCGTGCCGACGACGGATGGCCTCGAACCAGTCGCCTCGCGGGTTGTCGCGTACTCCGACCTGGACGTCAACGGCCACATGAACAACGCGCGCTACGTGCAGTGGATACAGGACACGATGGACCCAGGCGCGCTTACGTCGGCTTCCGGCCTGCGCCTCGACATCAACTACCTTGCCGAGATGAAGCCGGGGCCGGCTGCGACAATCCTGTCGCGGAAGCTCGAACCGGGCGGCCCCTGGACGGCCAGGCACGCGTTCGAAGGCAGGCTCGCGCCCGATGGTCGCTCGCCCGACGGGCAGACCGCCTTCCGCGCCGAATTGTCGATACGGTAACGGTTTTCAAGCGAACCGCTCACAATAGCTTTTCTCCGGCTGTCTCTTACGCTATATTATTACTACTATGCTCAGATTTACGCAAAAGAGCCGGCCAAGGCTC
>CAZKJA010000478.1:0-2650 GCA_964552925.1 uncultured Treponemataceae bacterium | reverse complement strand
AAGCGGTCCCGGGGAGCATCGCGACGGCCTTGTCCCTGGGCGACGGCGAACGGGCGTTGTATTTCGACTTTTCCCTGCCTGGTTCGACCCACTGCATGCGCGTTTCCGATCCGGTGGGCTTCGCGGCAGTGCACCGCGCCGGCGTTCTCGAAGGCGGTCGCGGCGCTTTGGAATTCCGCTACGAACGCTTGGCCCGCGAGGCGTCGGGCAAGCTGTACTACAAGAGCTTCTACCGGCGCGCCGATTTCGACGACGAGCGCTATAGCCCGACCTTCGCGCCGACAGCGCGAGCCGGCCAGAACGTCCGCTTACGCTTCCGAATGGAGAGCTGGGAAGGCGAGAAGATCGGAGTGACGGGCTACGTCCGCGACACAGGAACCGGTATGGACATACCGACGACCGCGCCGCTGTTCCCCGTCCCCGGCAAAGACTATACGCTCGAATTCGTCATCCCGGAGGTCGGGGGATCCCAGGTCGATGAAGTCGGGATAATCCTCACCGGCTTTTCCGGGGCCGCCAGGCGCGATTCGGGGCGTCTCCTGATCGATCTATTCGAGATACGCGGCAAGGCCCGCTATTCGATAGACATCGGGAAGCAAGCTTTCGAGTTCGGTTGCGTCACTCCGTTCTCGCACGACGGCGGGAACTGGGGCATCGAAGGCGGCAGGATGCGCCTGATGACAAACGTCGCGGCGGCGGCCTACACGGGCGGCCACGCGGTAGGCGACCAGCGCGTCAGCGCCGCCCTGACGCCGCTGGCGGGAACGAGCCACCTGCTCGTCGCCCGAGCCGTCGGGGCGATGCGCGCCTACCTCGCCGGATTCGACGGCAAGGGGCGCGTGTCGATACTCAAGAAGGATTTCGGACTGTCGGCTCTGGCCTCGGCGGATTTCGCCTGGGAGCCGGGACGAGACTACCAACTCGCTTTCGAGGCTTCCGGCGACCGGCTGGTCCTGTCGATCGACGGGAAACTCGTGCTCGAGGCGGCGGACTCCACCCATCGCGCCGGCATGGTCGGATGCGCGTCGATCGAGGCCGCGCGCGCGTTGTACGGACCGTTCCTTGTGGAAGAGCTTTGATGAAGCTCAAGTCAGATTGCGCCGTTGCGTTTACCCCAGGCTCCACCGCCTTGAGCATACGTGTAGCCTCGTCGGTCGGGGTCCTGTTCGGCCGCGCCATCGAGGCGACCGCGCGGACCGCCGCCGGGGAGTTCGGCGTCGCCACGGGGGAGCTGGCCGTCGAGGACGACGGCGCGCTCGATTACGTCATCGCCGCGCGGGTCGAGGCGGCGGTCAGGAACGCGGGCTTCCATCGCGTCGCAAAGCCGGAATCACCGGGGCGCAAGACCGTGGATGCTGGCGCGATCGAGTCTGGATCGGTCACGACCGCAAAAACCAGGCGCAGGCGCTCCCGCTTGTACATCCCCGGCAACCAGCCCGACCTTCTTCCCAACGCCGGATTGTTCGGCGCCGACAGCCTCGTCCTCGACCTCGAGGATTCCGTGGCTCCCGACAGGAAGGCCGAAGCCCGCATCCTCCTCCGGCGCGCGCTCGAGTCGCACCGGGGTTTCTTCAAAGGCGCCGAGATAATTGTGCGGATCAACGCGCTGTCCGGAGGCCAGGGCAGGGAAGACGTCGCCGAGCTCGCCAGGTGCCTGCCCGACGCGATCCTCCTGCCTAAGTGCGAAAACCCGGAATCGGTCGAGGAGCTTTCCGCGTTGCTCGACGCTCTCGAGGCAAGTTCCGGCCTGGAACCCAGCGGGACGAAGATAATGCCGCTCGTGGAAACGGCGCGGGGTGTGCTCGCGGCGGCTTCGATCGCGGCGGCCTCGCCCAGGGTGGCCGCGCTGTGCTTCGGCGCCGAAGACTTTACCCGCGACATCGGAGCGCGCAGGACGGCTACTGGAAGCGAGGCGGCGTACGCGAGGGCCGCCATAGTGATCGCATCCCGCGCCGCCGGAATCCAGGCGCACGATTCGGTGTTTTCGGACACCGAGGATGAAGCCGGCTTTGCCGCGTACTGCGCCGCGTCCAGGGCGATGGGCTTCGACGGGGTCGGCCTCGTCCATCCGCGCCAGGTCGAGACCGCGCACGCGGCGTTCACTCCCGGACCGGAGGAGGTCGACGAGGCCCGGCGCGTCGTGGCCGCCCTCGAGGAAGCCGGAGCACGCGGCCTGGGCGTCGCGTCGCTCGACGGCAGGATGGTGGACGCCCCCGTCGCCGAGCGCGCCCGCCGACTAGTGGCGCTGGCAGGCTTGGACGACAATCGCGGGAAGGAAAGCTGACATGGAGTGGATCACCAACGCCATCGGCCGCGCCATACCCGTCGAGATCGAAGGCAGACGGCCACGGCCATTCGCCGGGGCGCATGCCGGGATGTCGCTTGAAACCATCGCCACGCGTACCACCGGGGGGATGTCGCGCCGGGCGTCTGGCAGAGGCAAACCCGACAAACTCGCCAAAAACTGGGACGACCTTTTCGACCGCATGGAAATACGAGACGGAATGACGCTATCGTTTCATCACCACCTGCGGGACGGCGACGCGATAGTCAACGAAGTGGTCGCCAGGCTCGCCGCCCGCGGCGTCAGGGACCTGACGATAGCGCCGAGCGCGCTGTTCTCGGTCCACGCCGCGCTCGTGCCGTACAT
>CAZKJA010000477.1:0-2672 GCA_964552925.1 uncultured Treponemataceae bacterium | reverse complement strand
ATCTTGTTTTTATTAATCATAAGCATCGCCTACCCTATTGTCGCGCCGCGCTATACTAGTCGTATGGGTAAGCGCACATCGTCCGCTTTCATGCTTTTCTCCTCGCTGGTCGCGACTGCGATCGCAATCGCAGTCATTTCGTGCGCCACCGTGTCAGGGACGCTTCCCGTCGGTGATCCAGCTTATCCGCTACCGGCCGACGGGACGTATAAGCCGCAAGCCATGTCGGAGGCGCAGAGGCTTATATCTTCCGGCGGGACGACGCTCGTCGGCATGAAGGTGCTGACGGTGAACGGCGTCACCTATCCGAACGATTGCACCGGCCTCGTGCGCGCCGCGTACGCCTTCGCGTCGATTGACTTGGCATACCGCTTCGGCCGTTATGCCGGCAACGGCGTGAGGCGGCTGTACGCGACGCTCAGGGACGAGCGCCTCTTGTACGCCGTGCTCCATCCGATGCCCGGAGACCTCGTCTTCTGGGACAACAGCTACGACGCCAACGGCAACGGCAACGCTGATGACTTGCTTACGCACGTCGGCGTCGTAATATCGTCGGAATCAGACGGATCGATCCGGTATCTCCACTACAACTATCGCGAAGGCCCAGTCATCGACGAGATGAACCTCACGCGGCCCGACATCGTCACCGACATCAGCGGCAACCCGGTCAATTCCGTGATACGGATGAGGGGATCGCCGAAGTTCGCCGGCTCGAACGCGGCTCAATTGTTCCGCGTCTTCGGAAAGGGTCACGAGCTCAGGACGCCGTGAATAGCGGGACCTGGGACAGAGGGTTCTGCTACCGCGGGGCGGCAGGATTTCCAGCAGTCCCTTTACGGCTCCGAGAAGCATGTACGCAAGAAGTCGACCAAGGGGGCGGTTATAGTTTTTTCGCCCGTCCGTCCTATCGCGTCGTTGATCTGGCTGTGGGTGTACCCGCTTCCATCGACAAGCCGGACCACGGTACCGACCGACTCAAGCCTGGCCGCGAAGGCATCAGCTCCGGCACGCCTCTCCGCGTCTCCCCGCGTTGCGATGAAGAACGGCGGGTACCGGACAGCGGAATCCATAGCGTGTATGGGCGACGCATCCATCCAAGCGACGGGGTCTTTCCCGAAGGCTCGGAGGTACAGCTGATTGCCGCTCCCCGCCATCCGGGCGACGTCATAGCCTTCGGTATCGATGCAGACAATGCCCCGCAGCGTATCGAGCGGGATCCCGCGTTCGGGCAGGAACTTCCGGCTTGTTCCGGTCAGGGCCGCCAGGTGGCCGCCGGCGCTATGCCCCATGATGGCTATCCTGGAGCGGTCCCCACCATAGTTCCCTATGTTGCCGATGATCCATACGATCGCGTCGGCGACATCCTCGTTGTGGTCGGGGAACATGACGACAGGCGCGCCAGGCTTTCTGCCTGATGCACTGAGACGGTAATTTACACTTATGAACATATAGCCGAGCGAATGGAACAATCCCAGCTTGTTTTCCAGTTGGTTTGCCTTGTCTCCGGCCGACCATCCCCCGCCGTGGATCCATACGACGACAGGGTATGTTCCCGCAGCGTCGCCGAAGCCATACAGGTCGAGGCTCAACAAAGCCGGATCGACGCCGGGTATATTCCCATACTGCACGGTCGTCTTACGGTAGCTTTCTCCCCCGGAAGTCTTTCCGTCGGCGAAAAGGCATGCGACGCCGGCTGAGAACAATAAAAAAATCCAGGCGACCAGGCTCCACCACGATTGCCGCATCAGACATGCATCCTATACCGATACCTTGAGACCGCAGGCCAGCCACGTCACACGGCCCGGCAATCCCGCCGCCATCGCCGCGTATCCCCGGGGGCCGGTACAGTGACCGCACAGGATACGCGCGGGGTGTATTCGCGCCATCGCGTCGGCTACCCGGCTAATCGCGTCATCGGGCGCGTCGACCAGGTGGAATCCGCCAACGACGGCCGCGACCGGCCTGCCCGGGAAAGCCTTCCTGACGGCTTCGATGTACAAGGAAAGCCCGTGCTCCCCGCGGAGCCCACGGCCGGGGCAATAGTCCTCTATCAACGGTATGATATTCATCATGCAATCAAACTCCCGTGTCTGAGGGCTGTCAAGCGCCGCTGAAGGCGGTGAGGGTGCCTTTCTTGTACGCTTCGTAGGCATCCTCGATGGTCATGTTGCCGGCACCGACGAAGATCTTCAATTTCGTCCTCTGAAGGACGGTCGCCGCGCTGCCGCCAGGCCCGTTGCCTGTTATCAAAACATCCGGTCCCAGGTCGAACAGCTTTTGGGCCGTCTGCGGACCGGCGCCGTGCGCGACATCCTCGACGGAGCGGTTGTCGACGCCGGATAGTCTCGGGCATTTCCGCGTTGATATCGGCCTTGTTGATTATGCATCCAGCGGGGATGTTGAATTTCTTGACCAGCTCGTAAACGCGTTTCGGGTCGTGGACGCCGGAGACGGTGGGCTCGGTGACCAGTACCACGTAATCGGCGCCCGAGAGCGACGACACCACAGGGCAACCAATCCCAGGCGAACCGTCCGCCAGAACGCAGCGCTTGCCCTGAGCAAGCGCTGCGGCCTTTCCGCCTTATGGTCGCATGGGTAAGTCCATACAGGTACTGGGATTCCTGGAGAGCCTGTCGATACGGTTCTGGACGCTCTCGGCAGAGCAGCCCAGG
>CAZKJA010000476.1:0-2673 GCA_964552925.1 uncultured Treponemataceae bacterium | reverse complement strand
CAAGAATCCAGTTTGATACGCCCCCAAGAGCGTATTGAAAGCGTATGGAATCCAGCCACGTTGTCGTAGGAATCCAATACAAATTGTCATGACATTCAATATGGATCGTCATGGCATTCAATATGGATCCGGGACAAAGAGGTGTTGGATTTGAGTAGTTAAGCATACAATTCCGCAATGACTACGACGCTGATTCCAGTTTGGATACCAATATAAGCAAATATAGTGATGTTCATTTTTTTACCTTGTTTGTAATACGGCCTCCCAATAAAACCCTTTGACATGCGTTCCCGGAGGCTATATTCTCGCTATTGTGATGCCAAAACTAATTTTTATACTTTCTACTATAATCGCTAGTCGTGTCGACGTTCGGGAATACCATATTCCCGATATCTATATTATTATCCCGTCAGTAATTACTTTGATACTCGCAACTCATGGCGGATTCATGGAAATCATCCTCCAGCTAGTGCAAGGCGCTCTTGTTCTTATTTTTTTCCTTCTATTCAGGCGTATGGTAAAAGAGCGATTCGGATTAGGCGACGTAAAGCTCATCGGCGCCTCGACCCTCGCTTTCGGCTTCGTCGGCGTATGCATCGAGGTTATAGCGGCGAGTCTCGCGGGTATTGTATGGGGACTTCTACCCAATCATCGGGGAGCCCGCATCCCGTTTGCGCCATTTCTGGCAATCGGAATGATTATCTCGGCAATAATAACGAAATATTTTGGAGTTGTGCCATGGCTCGCCACCTGAAAGAATCTACGTCGCAGTCAGGAATTTTCTCCCGAATCGCAATCCTTGTACTTGCCTGCATGGGAACGTTGACGCCTGTCGTCGTCGGTGCCCATCCTATATCGAGGATGGAGTTCCGGAACCAGCCTATCGCGGATATCCTGCTTGTTCTGGCGGAGGCGTCGGGTACCTCGATAGTGGCGGATGAAACGGTTATAGGTAGTGCATCGTTTTATTTTTCGGAGACCGATATACGTACAGCTTTACGTTCCTTTCTAGGCTCTCAAAGGCTGTTTATGCGCGAGTCGGATGGGGTCATCTATGTTTCACGCGTCGATGTAGAGCTGGCGGACGATGGGACGATAAGCGTACACGCGGAGGACGTTGATCCAACACTTATATTGAAGGCTATATCGAGAGCAGCGGGAAAGACGATACTACACGATACGCTCGTGCGGTCGGCGATGACGGTGCATATAGATCATCTTTCCGTGGAGGATTCTGTCAGGATAGTAGCGGCGCGATTTCCTGACTACGAGCTGGTTGTGTCCGCGACTAATTTTTTACTGCGAAAAATGGAAGCGACGGGCAAGAAGGCCGTCGCGGTGACAACGGATAAAGGAGTTAAACGGGATGGAGCCGGGTTATACTCGATCACGATAGAGCAAGCCAGCTTCTTCGA
Source organism: uncultured Treponemataceae bacterium (assembly GCA_964552925.1). Classification (GTDB taxonomy): domain Bacteria; phylum Spirochaetota; class Spirochaetia; order Treponematales; family UBA12059; genus SZUA-370. The sequence goes on along the minus strand of CAZKJA010000476.1, from coordinate 1,258 downwards.
AGTTTTGGATGCAATCATGTCTTCGAATGGCAAGGAATACGTCCTGATGTTACGGGGTGATTTTTCCCTCGGCCGGATGCGCCATTCAGGTAAAACGTTCGAAGAAGCCTTGGCTTTAGTTTTGGAGCAGGCAGGAGCCGATTTCTCGGTGCGGGATGGCGTCTATTATATATTTGAGATACAGAAGAAAGACATACTCAAGAAGCTCAAAGACACTACGGTAGTGGAGATAAAGAACCTGCCGGTTCAGGACCTTCTCACGATGTTACCCCAGGAGCTTTCGAACAGCGCGTTTTTTAGAGTCGATAAAATTTCCAATTCGATGATACTGACTGGTAGCGCCCAGGAGTTGGAGCCGTTGCTCGATTTTATCGCCAGTATCGATGTGCCTCGCTCCGGGCGAGAATATCGTGCCTATAGCCTTGCGTATATGAAGGCTAAGGATCTAATAGCACTCTTGCCGGGACGGCTAATGCCTGTGTCGCCCATTTTAGGGGTGGACGAATATAGTTTCATAGCGGCGGTCACTCCGGAATCCGCGGATGAGATAGATAGACTCATCAAGCTGATAGACAAGAAGGCCGCAGCAGTGCCGATCAGGTTAAAGTACATCAGGACCGACGAGCTCCTGAAACTGTTGCCTCCTTCCGTAAGCAAGGATGACGTCGTCGATTCGGGTTATCCTGGATTGGTGTTCTTCAAGGGAACCATCGAGCATCGTCGTCGTTTTGAGCTTGAGCTGGCGGCTCTGGATATGCCAAAACCGCAGATACAATACGATATCTTCGTGCTGCAATCGCAGTCGGGAAACGCACTGAACATTTCGCTTACCGGAGACGTACACCCGACCGAGACCGATGACGCGACCGCGATCATAGGAGCATTCGCCAATCTGCTCTCGATAAATTTCGACGTCATCAGTGAATTCGGTTACGCGTTCGCTACGAAGCTTACGGCAGAGATTACCTCGTCGAGCACGGAGGTCTATGCCGATACGAAGCTTACCGGCATCGTTGGTCAGGATGTAAAATTCCAGAATACCAATACATATCGCTATCGGGACTCGGAGATCGATCCCGACGACGGGACTGTGCAAACAACGGGCGTAACGCGGGAACTCACTTCCGGTCTGCTTCTTTCATTAAACGGGTGGGCTTCCAGCGACGGTATGATAACGATGACGATAGCGGCAACGGTATCGGAACGGGTCGATGATTCCAGCGATACCACAAATCCTCCACAGACATCGGAGCGCGTT
>CAZKJA010000475.1:0-2679 GCA_964552925.1 uncultured Treponemataceae bacterium | reverse complement strand
AATAGCAATGCAATCATCCGCGCCTCTTTCAGTATTGCTATTATTGCATCTTCTTCGATTGGTTAATCGAAGATATCCAATAAAATGATCATTTTTACCCGGACTTACTTGAAATTGTCAAAAAAGTGTTTTATGTTGACAAACATATCAATCATAAGGAGACACTATGTCACCACGGACAGCAGAAGCCAACGAGCTCCTGCACGGGGAACGGAGGATTACCATCCTGGATGCCGCCCTGATGGTCTTTGTCGAGCAGGGCTTCGAAGGAACCAGGATGCAGGAAATAGCCGACCGCTGCGAGCTGAGTTATGGCCTTGTGTACCACTACTTCCGGTCCAAGGAAGCGGTTTTCAGAAGTCTCGTGGAGATGGCCCTCGACGCGGCTGGATCGCTTGTCACGATGCTTCCGAAGGGCTCGCCTCCCGCTGCCTTTGGCTCATTCGTCACGTTCGCGCTCGCCGATCCCTCTCCGCAGTATTTCACGCTTATCGTAGAAGCGTTGACCAAGCGCGGTGTTCCATCCGATCTGGCCGCCAAGGCCAGGAAAACCGTACTCGGTTTCAAAGCCTCCATAGCCGCGGCCAGAGGCGGCGTTGCCCCGGACGTTACCCCGGGCGTCGCCGACGCGTGGGCCGAAGCCATCCTGGCCCTGCTTCTGGGGACCTCCATTATGAAGGCGTGCGGATTATCGGACGGCAACTTCGCGTGCAGTTCGGCGACGATACTGGCTGACACGGAGAGGGAGTAAAGCATGGAAAAATTCGATGCTATCGTCGTGGGCGGCGGCATGGCCGGGCTGTCCTCGGCCGCCTTCCTCTCGCTCGACGGACGCTCGGTCGCGATTCTGGAGAAGCACGACAAGGTCGGGGGCTTCGCCTCATCGTTCGAACTCCGGGGGCTCAGTTTCGATATCGGCATCGAGGGCGTGAGGGAACTCGCTCCCGACTCCTTCCTTCCGCCATTCCTGCGGTGGTGGGGCGTGGATCTGCCTATGGAAGAGCGCCACGAAATCATGGATGTCCATACGACCAGGGGAAGCTACAGGATTCGCGGGGATTCAGCCAGGGACGACATGATCGCCGCGTTTCCCGCGTCCGCGCGGCGGATCGATCGCTTTTTCGACCTGAACGCCAGGATAGTCGCCGAAATGACGAGCGGTCCGGCGCCCAAGCCTCCACATGAGATGGGCTTCCTCGAGAAAATGGCCTTCGGCATGGGTTCGTTGACCAAAAGGCCAACTTTGTTGCGCCATGGGCTCCGGAATTGCTCCAGGGTCGTCCCGGAGCTCTTCGACGACGGGGACCTCGCCCGCGTGGTCAGCTCCAAGACCTTCGAGGACATTGTCTACCTGGGCGTAGCGCACCGCTGGGAAGGCTTTGCGAGCGGCAAGATCATGTATCCGACCGGCGGCATGGGTGCCCTGCCGGATGCGATAGCCGCTTCCGTCCGCGGGCGCGGGGGGAAGGTGTTTCTGTCCACAGAAGCCAAGGCGATAAGGCAGGTCGCCTCCGGCTACGAGGTGGACTGCGCCGACGGCAGGACCTTCGCCGCGAAAAAAATCGTCGTAGCCGCTCCCATGCCCTGGGCGGCCTTCACACTCTTCCAGGGGGACGGGCGCTTTGATGCCTTGCGCGCCACAATAAGGCGCAGGAAGGCGTTCCCCTCATGCTTCATGAGCTTCATCGCCCTCGATCCAGCCTTCGACCTGGGCGGCGCCAACGTCCTTGTCGATTGGGCCGACAACGGCAGGACGCCTTCTTTATGGGCGGCTCGCAAGGCGGGACGCGAGCTCGATGCCGCCACCGCTCCCCTCGCCTGCGTCGTCGCGGGAGCGGAGCGGGCAAAGGATGGGCCGATCGCCATGACCGTGGCCGCCACCCTGGGATGGGAGTATGCTAAAAACTGGGGGACAGCCGGTACGGAGGGAGAATCGCCTGGCAGCGGTTGGCTTGACACCCCGGTAGCGTACAGCCGTTCCGATGCATACCGGCGCATAAAAGACGAGACCGAGGCGGTCATCCTCGAGCGGCTCGAAGCCCGGCTCGGGCGGGGTTTCCGCGAGGCCATACTATTCACCTCATCCTCGACGCCGCTATCGTTCGCACGGTACACCAACAGCCCGGGTGGCTCCTACATGGGCTTCTCGATAGGCGCGGGCGAGTACGGCCGCTTTCTTCCTCAACGGAGTCCCCTCCCCGGCTTGTTCTTCGCCGGCCAGTGGGTCTTCCCGGGCTTCGGCATCGCCGGCGCGGCCGCCTCGGGTTACTACGCGTCCAAGGCTCTTCTGTCAGACGAAGGCGACGACCTCGACGCGCGCCTTCGCGCGCTGGAGGCTTGAAATGCGCCAGGCACTCGGAGTACTCGCAGGCATTTTCTCTGGACTCGTCTTTACGGCGTCTTCGATAGCGCAGAAGCGCGCTATCAACGCAATTGGAACTGATGCTCCGCTCTTCAGGAACCTCGTGAGGTCGCCGCTCTGGCTCGCGGGCTTCGCCGCCTCCTTCGCCGTCGGCGCTCCCCTCAACATGGCCGCGTACATGGCGATCGGTCCGACCCTGCCTCCGGCCTTGAGCGCAATCGGCCTTGCGGCTGTACCGGTCCTCGCGCGCGTCTTTCTCGGGGACAGAGCTCCGGCGCGTTCCTACGCGGGAGCGGCCGCGGTAGCGCTGGCGGTCG
>CAZKJA010000474.1:304-2681 GCA_964552925.1 uncultured Treponemataceae bacterium | reverse complement strand
GATGTTCCACTCGAGGCTCTCGTCGAGCAGCAGGCCGACGCCTCGCCTGTCCTCCGATACGAAGGCCATTCCCATCGTCAACGCTGCCCGCGGATCGTTGAGGCGCACGGGTTTGCCGTTGAGCATGACCGTCCCGCCGGCGGCGTACAGCCCCATGATGCCGTTGGGAATCCCCAGCTTGCCTTGACCGGCAAGTCCTCCGATACCGAAGATCTCACCCTTGCGTACGGAGAACGACACGTCGCGTACCGCCTCGCCCGGCATGTCCACCCAGAGTCGGTCGACCTTCAGCGTCTCTTCCCCGAAGATGCGAGTCTTCAGGTCGGGCCGTTTGGCCTCGACTGAGCGGCCGACCATCCACGCGGCTATGTCGCGCACTGTGGTCCCCGCCGCCGGGGCTTCCTTGACCACTCGGCCGTCCCGGAGCACGACGATACTGTCGGCTACGGCCGCGACTTCGTGCAGTCGGTGCGATATGAATATGATCGATATTCCCTGGCTTGCCAGTCGCCTCAGCGCCTCGAGGAGTATCTCGGCCTCGCTCTCGGTGAGCACCGCGGTGGGCTCGTCGAGCACCAGCAGCCTTACGTTGGCCCGGTTGATCTCGCGGGCTATCTCGGTGAACTGCTTGTGGCCGACCGGCATCTCGGATACCAGCGTCTCGGGGTCGAGCTTGACGCCTAGGCGTGCTATCGCCTTTTCAGAGCCCGAGCGCATCGCGGTCCGGTCGAGGATGCTCATCCGGTCGCCGAACACGTCGCAGGCGAAATTCGCCTTCATCGGCTCGCGGTTGAGCACTATGTTTTCGGTGGTCGTAAAGCCGGGTATAAGGGAAAACTCCTGGTGGACCATCCCGATGCCGGCATCGAGGGCGTCGAAGGGACTCTTGAACTTGACCGCCTGGCCGCCGAGTTCAATGGTCCCTCCGTAGCCCCCGGTCTCGGCTATCACCGGCATGCCGAACAGGATGCGCATGAGCGTAGTCTTGCCGGCGCCGTTCTCTCCGACGAGGCCGACAATCTTCCCGACGCCTACATCGAAGGAGACGCCTTCGAGCACCGAGTTGCCATAAAAATCTTTGGAAATGCCCTTCAGCGACAGGAGCGGGCTTTCATTGGGCATGGTTCCTACCTTATTCATGCAGTTTTGAGTGCCCTGCGAACACAGCTTTTCGCACAGGGCGGGGATGACCGCAAGGCGCGACGCGAGAGGGGTCCCGAAGGCATGCTCCTGCATGTCGAGGGACAACTCCCGCGAGCAACGCCGCGGGCGCCCCGCCCTGTGCGAAAACAAGGGACCGCCCGAAGGCGGTCCCCGCGGGTCTATACCCGGTTCCTCGTTATTTCTTGAACTTGATCGAGTAGTATTTTTCGGGAACAGTCTGCTTGGTCGTCGGCAGGTAACCCTTGCCAAAAATGTAGGTGTCCATGTAGACGAGCACGTGGTTCTTGGCCTTTACGCCGGTGTTGGCATCGATGTAGTAGCCGCCGTTCCACTGGGCGCCCGGGGTGTAGACGGCGAACGCCTGGAAGAGGCCGTCGAAGTTGTCCTTCGTGGTCTTGCCCTCGATCACGTTCTTCGCGAACTCGCCGAGTCCCGCGGTAACGGTGAAGCCGTAGCTGTAAGCCCAGGTACCGAAGCGGCCCGCGCCGCCCTTGTCGGTGACGGCCTTCTCCACCTTCTTGAGGATGGCGGGGAAATTGCCGGCTTCCGCGGTCAGGTCGATGCCGAGGGCTCCTGGGTAACCCATGAGCGGCGACGGGAGATCGGCCTCGACGAACATTCCGCCGTACTGGAGCAGTTGCTTGAGGAGCGGTTCGGTGTGCGCGTCGTTCGTGCAGAAGAACGCGGTCTCCTTGCCGTACTTCTGGATCCACGCGGGAACCTTCTCGAGGATGAACTGCTGGGCGCCGGCGACGCCGACGTCGGAGGTCGGATCGGGAGCGGTCTCGAACACGAACTTGATGCCGAGGTCCTTGCAGGCTTCTTCCATGATCTGCCTGCGCAGGCCGAGCGACTCATACGACATGTGCCTCGGGAAAGAGATGTGTACGAATGTCTTGGCGCCGAGTTCCTTGGCGGCCCAGATGATGGTATAGCCGCGGCTTATGAAGTCGCTGTTCAAGGCGAGGTCGGCGGCGGCTTCGATCACGAGCGGATCCTCGTGGGGTTCGCCGGCGAGCAAGAGGATCTCGGGGCGCTTCTCGCGGACGCGCTTGAGGCCTTCCGCGGTGCCGGGGATCGATTGGTTGACAACGATAGCCTTCAAGAGCGGATCGTCGGCCAAAGCCACGATCTGGGAGATCGTCGTCTCCTGCTGGTCCATGAAGTTATCAGGATAGGTGATGTGCTGGATCATGCCGCCGTCGGCCACCTT
>CAZKJA010000474.1:0-294 GCA_964552925.1 uncultured Treponemataceae bacterium | reverse complement strand
GGAGGTCATCCTCGGACTGGGACACGGTACCGGTTACGACGCCGATATGGAATGCCGCCTTGGCCGGCTGTGCGGCGGGAGCGGGCTTTTCGGCCTTCTGGCAACCCGCCAGAAGCACGGCCGCGGCCAGCAGGCCGAAGGCGAAGACGCGGGAAAGTTTCATGAATCCTCCTTGTTTAGCCGGGATACCCCGACCGGACGTCTATTGTAAACCGATTTGGATTAGAGTCAATAGAAAAGGGAGGGCTTCGACAATTCTTTTTAACAAGTATTAAATATGTCAGCGTACCGCGG
>CAZKJA010000473.1:2451-2694 GCA_964552925.1 uncultured Treponemataceae bacterium | reverse complement strand
CGACAGGCGGGGGAAGCCATCCAGCGGAACCAAACCGGAGTCCATACGGTACGCCGTGCCGCGCTCCGAGATGGCCCAGACCGCGGCTATGCGGCCATTGGGAGCGTCGAGGGCCAGCCAGCCCGAATCGTCCATCGTCGCCTCGAAGCGGGCCCCCGACGACAGGTCCATGCCGACCAGGACGGACCCCTGGGTCCAGTACGCCATCGGAGAACCGGATGGCGCCTTGCCGACAATAGGGTC
>CAZKJA010000473.1:0-2441 GCA_964552925.1 uncultured Treponemataceae bacterium | reverse complement strand
CCGGCAACAGGTCTGAGGCGGCGCCAGGTACCGGTACGGCGGAAAGTTCCAGCCGTATCGAGCCCTTGGCGAGCCTGACGGAGGCGACGCCGCGGCCGTAGAGCCTGAGCGCGGCGCTCAAGCCTGTAGTCCCGCGCATGAAGAACGGGACACTGCGGTCGAGCGAATAGAATATTGAGGCCGAAGATTCCGGCGACACGCCGCCCGAGCCGTCAATCCATCGATCCGTCTTGACGAGCAAGCGCCCGTCCCGCGCCTGGGCGACGCAGGCGACGAGCAGTTCGGCGCTCTGGCTCGCGTACAAAAAGCCGTCCTCCACGAGGTAGAAGGGTTCGACGAGCCTGACGCCGACCGCCTCGAGGAAGGCCCGCAGGAATTTGGGGAAGACAACGCGTGGCACGCGGGTATCGCCGACGAGCGCAGAGACGTCCCGGCCTACGAGCAATGAGCCGAATATGCTGTTGAAGACGTCGCGGCGGGCTTTCTCGTCGGCTATCGACGCGAAGAACACTGGTTCCGGGCCGATCGAGCTGCCGTACACGCCCATCTCGTCGCCCATCCACGAGAACAGGAGTCTCTCGAGGTCGATGCCGAGCGCGGCCTTGGACGAGTCGTCCGCTGACTTATAGGCAGCTACGGCCTTGTCGCCCAGCCTCGGACCGATGGCCTCCCACAGCTCCTTGGGCGCGCCGGCGGACAGCAGGCTGAAATACGACGCCGACTCGGGCAAGCGGGAGAGCGCCGCCGGAGTCCTGGAGCGTCGTTCAAGCAGCGCGGCCAGCGCGGGATCATCCACCGAGGCGGGCAACTCTATCGAGACGGATATCCTGTCGTCTTTCAGGTTCAGGTCGACCACGGCGAGCGCGGGGAACTCGATGCCGGACAGCAAGGCGCCAATGTCCTTTCCTGTCCCCACCGCCGGAGCGACGAAGGTAGCCGGATCGACGAGAAATCGCAGCGAGCCGGAGCCGTGCGATTTGAGCGCCTCGGCTAGCGCGGGCTGTACGCCCGAGAGGCGCGGCCTCGCAGCCTCGAGGAGCAGCGCTTCGCTCGACGCGACGACGAGCACGTCACGATAGCGTATTGCGTACAGTGTGGACGCGCCGGAGGCAAGTTCGAAGCGCGCGGGCATGGCGTCGGCGACGTACGACAGGCCCTTGGCCTTGGAGAACAAGCCGGGCGCCAGCCGGAGCGCCAGGGGCAGCAGCCGGAGCGCCGCCGAGCGGTATCCGAGCGAGGCGACCGCGACGAAGGCGCCGCCTTCGTACAGGGCCGCGTCGACGCGAACGTCGGCGAGCCGGTTGAACGCCTTCGATCGCAGGAACGGCTCGACGCGTAGCGAACGGACGGCGGCGCGCGCGGAGCCCAGCTTTGGGGTCGAAAGGATCGCGTCGAGAGCCTTGAGGTCGAGAGCCTCTCGGACGAACGAGCCGGCTGACGGCAGGCTGGCGTACGCGTCGAAGCCGGCCGGCATATGGACCGCGGGATCGCTCCTCCACAGCGCCGATACGGCGAGCAGGCCGAGGATCGCCAGCACGGGAACGCCGACGATTATGCCGAGCGCCCACGCCAGCGCGCGGAGCGGCCGGCGCTTCCGGGCCCGCGCGGCCTTCACAGGCTCGTCATCCATCCGTTCATTGCCCTCCACGTTTGCCTCCCGGGTCGCGTTTGTTATAAGTAGCCGATTGTCAACCTAAAACCGTTATTGCGTCAACGGCCACCCCGTGAGGTCGTTGCCTGTCAATGGCTGTGTATAAGCCAGGCCCATCCGCACTTCATTCTTGAACCTAAGTGCTTTCTTTTTTGCTTATTTTCATAATCATATGATTCATCAGCCAATGTTGCATAACAATTAATTACTTGGATATTCCGCGCTATCCAGTTCACGCTTAAAAGTTCTCATAACGTGTCCGCAACCGGTCTTGAATACTTTTGGTCTTTCCGCTAAATGATCTGCCACACAAAACACTAGTATGTCATCATTTAAATAATAAATTCCTGAATATGTTTCTCCAGTATATTGGCCATACGTATCGGTGTATTCAATGTGCTTTGGCTCTTGGCTGGGATCTATCTTGAATATCCCTTTTATGGGAATAGTGCCATCGGATATTTTGACAACAAATTCATTACCTATAAATATTGTTCTAGGCATCCAGCCTTCCTCATCATCTATTGGCTCTATTATGCCGTTTCTTTCATAGGCAATTTGAATCCAGTTTCCTTGGAATTTTTTTAATTTCTTCCTTGTGTAGTTCATCATTGGTCATATCGTTACCTCTATCGTCTTCAGTAATCATATTGCCCTTAAGGTCTGTCTCTTCCCACAAATCTTTCATTCCCCAACAAAAAACCAAGAGCTCTTTGTATGTTTCGCTGTAAGGAATCATCGGATTTCAAGTTAGCCAGGTATCGGACAATTTCTCGTTTCCTTGAGGATG
>CAZKJA010000472.1:0-2711 GCA_964552925.1 uncultured Treponemataceae bacterium | reverse complement strand
GGCTAAGCCCGATTCCGCTGTGAGATATCCGGGCTAGAGAACCGGGCGTAGGTCAATAGCGCGGGATTTCAGCCTACAAGAAATTGTACTTGCACAGGTCGATTATGGCAAAGCGCGTGTCCACGCCTATCTTGTTGCAAATGTTGTACATATGCAGCTTTACCGTCGATTCGGCGATATTCAGGCGTTCGGCGATCTCGCGGTTGCTAGCCTTGTACTGCGTCAATATCTTGATAACCCTCTCTTCCGCGGGGCTTATCTTTGCCGCCTTGAGGTCATAAGGCTTTTGCTCTTCTCCAAGTTTCCGTAGCTGATCCGCGAGCTTGTTATAGTCCATTCTAAGCGACTTGTTTTCCGTACTTAGCATCTTCTGTTGCCTGACCATATCGCGCCACAAGATGACGAGCAGTACTACAAGAAACATCGTGAACAGCAGTGTTGACGTACCCGCGTAGATACCTTCGTGGGAATGTAGGTTGGCAGATATCTGTGAAAGTATAGTGGTGGCAGCTACAAAAGCAGTATTTTTTAAAATTGCATGCTTTTCAAGAAATCCATAATGCCTTGTTAGAAGCCAGGCCGCCAGGAACATAGCGGGTCCGTAGAATTCCCGATAGCCGTTAATAAGGCTAATGGATCCCATTATTATAAACGCACCAATCTGGAGCAACTTAAGCAGGGAACTTTCTACAAAGACGCTGACGAGAAAGGGAATGGTAAGTACGAAAACAGATATTATGTTAACCCCGGAGAGGGCTTCCAGCGGGGGTAATTTCTTTACATAAAGCCTATATACCAGATTGTTGACCAGCACCGCCAGTCCCACCGCCGAAATTAGAAAGCCGATTTGTTTCTGCACCGTACCAAGGAACCTTCTCATATGACCTTCCCGTCAATCGGATTCTGATTCCTAACGTGGCAATATATCATTCCAGCTACCCCGAAGCGCCTCTTCAACGGTATACATCCCCGATATCGCCGGCGTAATGCTTGCCTTGACGGACATCACCAGTTTTTCAATGATCTCGTCCGCATCCCAGGAACCGGCGGCCACCGGATTGTACTTGCCGACCATCCTGTCGGCTTCGGCATCCTTGCTATAATTAGACACCATGCAAATGGTGATCAAGTCACGGCAGCATCGCAGAATTCTTTCGTCGCCCCCGGAAAACGAAAGCAGGGGCGTTAGTCGTGCATAGACATCACCGTCATCATCTGGTTTGTGTATGAATACGTCCCTGGCGGCCTCGTCAAGCGCGACCAGGTAGGTAAGCAGGTGCACAAACGAGGTTTCCATCGCTTTATTGCACCCAGCCAGAAATGGCACCGCCGCAATGAACCGGGCCATCCGACTGGATTGTAGGCGTTCCTTATGGACTACTCCATAATTGAGTACCATCCGCACCCTGCTTGATACATCTTCCCACTGTTTTTCATCCACGGTTATGCTCCCCAAATATATATTCACACATAGCTACATCTTCAGTAGAATGTCAACCTAATTATTGCATGACTTGCCGGGCGCACAAAAAGACACCCGGCGTTTTACCGTCGGGTGTCTTAGCGCAATAAAGCGCTCTGTACTGACTTTTTGTTTTTATTATGTTCTATTTTTATTGGTTTTACGTTTTTCCTAGGCTGACTTTAGCGTGGTTGATGCGATGAAACCATATAACTTTAGTTGTATAGATCGAAAATTACCCTTGGAAACCACCAGTTTTCGCTATATAAGCCCGCCTCAATCATAAAAGCATCTCGTACGCCAGGAAATCGGTACCGAACGCGTAGATCGGGCCCAGGTTGCGGTAGCCCATCCTCGCGTACAAGCGATTGGCCGCGATATTAACCACGGCGGCGATGTGCCTCGTCGCAGCAAAGCCACGATCCCTCGCATAGTCGCCGATGCGCCTCATCATCCATTCGCCGAGCCCCTTGCCTTGATATAGTGGAGAGACGCATAGGCGGGCCAGGAAGCAGGCTCGCGCGTTCGTCCAAGGCAAATTCCTCAATTCCTCGAGTTCCTCTTCGAGGATGGAAACGGCCGCGATTATTTCCCCGTTTTCAGCGAGCACGAACAGGCTTCCTCCGGCCAGATCCTCGTCAAGGATTTCCCCGTTGGGGTACTCGTCGTCCCAATCGGAAGTGCCATCGGCTCTTCCTTTAGCCGCGACCGACTTGTAGAGAGCCAAGATGTCGTCCGCGTCTTCCGCCGAGGCTTTCCTGAATGTTCGCATCGATTGATTGCCTACAGCGCTTTCTTCAGCGCGCCGACCTTGTCTGTCTTCTCCCACGGGAAGCCCTCGCGGCCGAAATGGCCGTACGCGGCGGTCTTCTGGTAGATCGGCGCTTTAAGGCCGAGCGTCTTGATGATGCCCGCGGGCGACAGGTCGAACACTTTCTGTATGGCTGCCGCGATAGCCGCATCGTCGGCCTTTCCTGTGCCGAAGGTATCGAGCATCACCGAGACGGGGAACGGTACGCCTATAGCGTAGGCCAATTGGACCTCGCAGCGTTCGGCGAGTCCGGAGGCGACGACGTTCTTGGCGACGTAACGGGCCATGTACGCGGCCGAGCGGTCGACCTTCGACGGGTCTTTGCCGGAGAACGCTCCGCCGCCGTGGCGCCCCATGCCGCCGTACGTGTCGACTATGATCTTGCGGCCGGTAAGTCCTGTGTCACCGGCGGGGCCGCCGATCACGAAACGCCCGGTC
>CAZKJA010000471.1:0-2727 GCA_964552925.1 uncultured Treponemataceae bacterium | reverse complement strand
GCAGCAGCGGAGCCTACAGCTGGGGCGGACACAGCCGGGGCGGGAGCGGCGCTTGCGGTCGCTGAGGGCGCGGCGACAGAAGCGGCTGCGGGTTTCACAACCTTGGCGGGAGCCGCCTGAGCGGGAGCCACGGCCAAGACCTCCCCGGGTGCCGCGATGACGGCGATGACGGCTCCCACGAGGGCAGAACTCATCTCGGGAACGACGATCCTGGCCAGGACGCCGTCCGCCTGCGCGTCGACGTCGAGCACGGCCTTGTCGTTCTCGACGCTGAACAGCAACTCGCCACGATTGACCGCGTCGCCCTCGTGCTTCTTCCACTCCATTATCAGGCCTTCCTTCATGGTAAGGCCCAACTGGGGCATCAGGACATCGGTAGCCATGGCTCAGCCCTCCCTGTAGAGAACCTTGCGTACGGCGCGCTTGATGTCCTCCTGGTTGGCGGCGACGAAGTTCTCGAGGACGGGGCTGAACGGTATCGGCAAGTTCTTGGCGCCGACCCGCAGCACGGGCGCGTCGAGGTAGTGGAAGGCCTCTTCCTGTATCCTTGTCGCAATCTCGCCGCCGAGTCCGCCAGAAACGACTGCTTCGTGGACTATCACGCAGCGGTGCGTCTTCTTGACGGATTCTATGACGGTCCTGGCATCGTAGGGTTTGAGCGTCAGGAGGTCGACGATCTCGACGGAAATGCCTTCCTTCTCGAGTTCGGCGGCGGCCTCTTCGGATTTCTGCACCATTATCGAATACGTAACGATTGTCACATCTTTACCGGGCCTGCGTATCTCCGCCTTGCCGAGCGGGGTCAGGTACTCGCCGTCGGGAACAGGGCCCTTCTGCGGGTACAGCACCTTGTGTTCGAAGAATATCACCGGGTCGTTCTGGCGTATCGACGACTTGAGGAGGCCTTTCGCCGTGGCCGGGCTGGACGGTGCGACTACTATGAGCCCGGGAACATTCTGCAGCCAGCCCTCGACGCTCTGGCTGTGCTGCGCCGCGGCCTGCTTGCTTATGCCGTCGGGCGCGCGTATCACAAGCGGGATGTTCGCCTGCCCGCCGAACATGTAGCGGTTCTTTGCGATCTGGTTGACTATCTCGTCGAACGCCACCGATATGAAGTCGGCGAAGTGCATGTCGGCGACGGGGCGGGTACCTGTGAGGGCGGCTCCGAGGGCGGCGCCGATTATCGCGGGCAGGCCCTTGAACTGGCCGAAGATTCCGCCCTGCCTGACGATGTCCTCGCCGTACACGAACACTGTCGGGTCGGCCCGCATCTCTTCCTGCATTGCCTCGAGCGTCGCCTGGGAAAATGTAATGGTTCTCATAGGGCTACCTCTGGGAATTCACTGGGTGAGAACGAGAACAGGTCGTCGAGCGCCTCTTCCGGAGCCGGATAGGGACTGTCCTCCGCGAACTTCTCGGCATCGGCGATTTCCTTGGCCATCGCGGCGCGGATCGCATCGACTTCCTTGTCATCGACCAGCTTCTTTGCCTTCAGGTAATCGATGTAGCGGGTGATAGGATCGTTCTCGATAAAGTGCTTCTGGACTTCTTCCTTTGTGCGGTACTTCTCGGGGTCGCCTACGTAGTGCCCCTTGATGCGGTAGGTAAGGCACTCGAGCAGGGCGGGACCCTTGCCTTTCCGGCCGTCCTCTATCAACGCGGCGGCGGCGTTGTACACCTCGACGACGTTGTTGCCATCGACGGTGTAGCCGTCCATGCTGTAGGCCTTGGCGCGATCCGCTATCCTTGCCACCGAGGTGGCAAAGGCCGTCGGCGTCGTCGAGGCGAACTGGTTGTTCTCGTTGACGAACAGCACGGGCAGCTTCCATACCGACGCCAGGTTGAGAGCCTCGTGGAATGTGCCGCGGTTCGAGGCGCCGTCACCGAAGAAGCAGACCGCCACTTCGTCGGTTTTCCTTATTGTCGCCGAAATCCCGGCTCCAACGGCGATATTATACCCGCCGCCGACCACGCCGTTGGCGCCCAGCATGCCTACCGCGAAGTCGGCTATATGCATCGACCCGCCCTTGCCCTTGCAGTAGCCGGTCTTCTTGCCGTACAGTTCGGCCATCATCCGGTCGGTCTGCGCCCCCTTGGCTATCGCATGGCCGTGCCCGCGATGGGTGGACGTGATCCAGTCGCTCTTCCGCAGGCTCGCCATGACTCCGGTCGCGATAGCTTCCTCGCCGATGTACAAATGCACAAAGCCAGGGACCTTCCGGTTCAGGAACAATTCTTCGACCCTGGACTCAAACGTACGTATCCTGATCATTGTCGCGAGTAAACCGAGCTGGTCTTCCCGGCTCAATTCCGCAAACCTGTTCGGGAATTCTCTTTTTTGGAACGCCATAGATTCCTCCCCTCATTGGAATGCAATATCCGTGCCTAAATCCGACCGCACATAGCTTTGCCACTATTATTGGGAAACTGGACATCCACTTCATTCAGGTACTAAAAGAATCTGACAGGATGAACAGGATGAAATCCAGGAGATATACAAGATTCAATGACGAAAGAAGATCAAATTTTGGAATTCTCTTATCTTGTCAATCTTTTCTTATCTTGTTCATCTTGTTTTTTGAATCCAAGCTTGGAACCCACTTCAATCAGACACCAAAAGAATCTGACAGGATGAACATGATGAAATCGAAGAGATGTACAAGATTCAAAGGAGAACGAAGATAAAAATTTTAGAATTCTCTTACCCTGTCCATCTTTTTATATCTT
>CAZKJA010000470.1:0-2744 GCA_964552925.1 uncultured Treponemataceae bacterium | reverse complement strand
CTTGACCGCTATCTCCAAGACCTCGTGAATCCAGGGTTCAGACTTGAATACCTCGGCCCTCTCCTTGTTCTGCGCTATCGCCGGGGCCCAAATGTTGTAGAAGGGACAATCGAGCTTGCCGGCGATCGCCTGGCCGAGCAGGAAGGGGTTCATCGACACGTTCATCATCAGGTTGCCGATCAGCGAGACAACGTTGACCTTGCCCTTGATCCCCTGGGGCTCGAAGTATTCGGCGAAGTGCGCCGTCGTGTTGCCCCAACCGACACCCAGAGTACAATTCCCCGCGGCCCCGATGACGCGCTCGAGGTAGGGCGCGCCCGCGGTCGCGAAGGCGGTATGGAGCCCCTCGACGTCCGTACGAGAGCACGGGACGACAACAGCGTCCTTGAGCCCGTACCGGGCGCATAGTTTTTCCTCTATATCGAGCAGGTTCACTCGGGGGTGCTTGAGCGTGAACCGCACGATCTCGAGGTCCCGCGCCTTCTCGAGGTAGCGCTGGACTTTCTGGCGGGACAGGAAGGTTTTTTCCGCTATGTCGGCCTGGGTGAGTTTCTCCTTATAATATAGCCACGCTACGCGCGTGACGATATCTTCTTCAGAGTAACCGGGGGCGATCTTGGTCGACTCGCTTGCGCCGTCAATCATGCTGTTACCGACCTCCTCAATCACCAGACGTACGAACGAGCTTTCGCTCATTATTTATACAAATGCCCAACTCAGGATATGTATTCGAGCCATGCATGTCAATCCACGGGAATCATTAATTCCCGCAAGCACACTCAAGACTTGGAAAGCGATCCCTTCCTGGTACCGAGGCTTCCAAACACGACCGAGAACAATAGCACGATACCCATGATCATTTCCTGGGGGTCGGGTAGTATGCCAAGCAGGCTCAGTATATTCCTGATCAAGCCTATGATCATGACACCGATAACCGTCTTGACAACACCGCCATTGCCTCCGGCGAAGCTCGTCCCACCTATCACCACAGCTGCGATGGCATCGAGTTCCCAACCTTCGGCGACACGCGGTTCCCCGACATTCAAGCGCCCCGCCATACAGATACCAGCAAAAGCGGCGAAGAAGCCCGAGATCGCGTATGCGGTGATCTTGTAGTCAACCTGCTTGATGCCCGAAAGCCCGGCGGCGACCGGATTCTCGCCCACCGCGTAGAGGCGCTTCCCGAAGGACGTATAGCGGAGCGCGACGAAGCAAACGAGGACCGCCAACACGAACATGATGGCTACAAATGGAACAGGACCAATCATTCCCCGCCCCATATAGAGCGCAACCTCGTCCAGGTTGAATATTGTCCTGCCGCCGGAAATCGAAAAAGCAAGGCCGCGCACGAATATCATCGAACCCAATGTGGCGGCGAAATCCGCCACATGGAGTTTCGTGATCACGATTCCGTTGACGCACCCTATCAGGGTACCGATTCCGAGGATGATCAAGAAAAGCACTGGCGTGGGGGCCAGCAGTGAAAGCTTGTCGACGTGCCCCAGGTAGATGCCCCAATGCTGGAAAATTCCCAGAAGCACCCCGGAGAGGGCGAAAATCGATGCTACCGAAAGATCTATGCCACCAGAAATAATTACGAATGTCATGCCCAGACCCAAGAAACCGAGGAAGGAGAAGCTCCGGAGGAGGTTCAAGAGATTCTGGATGCTGAGGAATCCCGGCGCCATGATGCTGGCAACAAGCACCAGCGCTATAAGCAGGGTCACCCGTAGCAAGGTGGAGAGATTGCCTCGTTGGCCAAAGCGGATAAGCAAGCTGTTCATTTTCCGGTACTCCCCATCGAGTAACTTACAAGTTTTTCCTTCGTGGCATCCTTGCGGTCGACTATGGCAATCATGCGACCGTCATGCATGACCCCGATCCTGTCGGCTATACTCAGGATCTCAGGGATCTCTGACGAGATCAGGATTATTATCTTCCCTTCCTTGACAAGGTTCCGTATCAAGGCTCTAATCTCCTCCTTTGCCCCGATGTCGATGCCACGAGTAGGCTCGTCGAAGATAAAAACTCGCAGTTTCATCCCGATCCATCTAGCAAGAACCACTTTCTGCTGGTTCCCGCCACTGAGGAATTTAACGCTTTGGCTGGAATTGGGTGCCGCGATCCTCAACTTGCCCATGAACTCCGCTGCATATCGCGCGATTTTACCGTAGTTTATCAGGAACAAACTCTTCATCCTGGGGAGGGATGGCAGGGCAATGTTATCCTCGATCGATGATTCCAACAACACACCTTGGCTCTTCCTGTCCTCCGGTACGAGACAGATGCCGTTTCGTATCGCATCGCTCGGCGACTTGATGACGAGCTTGCGGCTTTCGAAAAGCAACTCACCCGAATCCAACCTGTCAGCTCCCATGATCGCCCTGGCCACTTCAGTCCGACCGGAACCGACAAGGCCGTAGATGCCGAAGATCTCGCCCTTCCAAACCTCGAAATTTATCTTCTCGATGATTCCCATGCGGTTCAGCCCACGAACCACGAAGGCAGGCGGCCCCGAACGATCTACCATGCCGTGCTCGACATAGTGCTCGGACACCTGGTGCCCGACAAGCATCTGGACCAATGATTCCCGTGTAAGGTTGCCGATGGGTTCGGATCCTACGAATTTCCCGTTTCGGAGCACGGTGACCCTGTCTCCGATTTCAAAAATCTCTTCAAGCCGGTGCGAGATGTATACCACCCCGCGTCCTTCTGCCTTGAAACCGGTGATAATCTCGAAGAGC